>JBDLPZ010000103.1:0-3070 GCA_039800825.1 Actinomycetota bacterium | reverse complement strand
CGCAGCTGCCGTGACTCCTTCGGTTGTCTCGATTGCGTTCTCGTCTGCTTCAGGTGCTGGCACCGGTTCGGGATTCATCATTGATTCGCGCGGATACATTCTCACCAACAACCACGTCGTTGAAGGCGCTGTCGGAGGTGGATCCCTGACGGTCGATTTGCCGGATGGTCGCAGCTTCGACGCCGCGATCGTCGGCCGCAATTCCGCATACGACCTAGCCGTCATCAAGATTGATGCAACCAACCTGCCAGCGCTGCAGCTAGGCAATTCCGATGGACTCGTCGTCGGCGACACCGTGATCGCAATCGGTGCACCGCTCGGACTCACGGGCACCGTGACGACCGGCATCATCTCTGCACTGAATCGCCCCGTAACCGCTGGCGGTAGCGGTGAGACCTCGTTTATCAACGCAGTGCAGACTGACGCAGCAATCAACCCTGGCAACTCCGGTGGTCCACTCGTCAACGCTGAAGGCCGCGTGATTGGGGTCAACTCCGCCATCGCGACGATGTCATCCTCGATGTCTGGACAGTCCGGCTCAATCGGTCTCGGATTCGCGATTCCGATTAACCAGGCCAAGCGCATCGCCGAAGAACTGATTGCCACCGGCAAGTCGACCAACCCAATCCTGGGCGTGCAGATTGATATGCAGTCCTCCGTGCGCGGCGCTGTCGTCACCGACGTCACCGCCGACGGGCCAGCGGACAAAGCCGGTTTGAAGTCGGGCACAGTGGTCTCCAAGGTCGATGATCGCGTGGTGCTCAACGGCACCGAGCTCATCGTGGCGATTCGCTCTCACAAGCCTGGCGACAAGGTCGTGCTCACACTCGACTCAGGCAAGCAGATCACGGTCACTCTGGGCTCGAATACGACTGACTCGTAGGCTTCAGGCATGTTCGATATCGGCATTGGCGAGTTTGTGCTGCTCGCAGTTGTCGGTCTGATTGTCCTTGGACCAGACCGGCTGCCGCACTATGCAGCGCAGGCAGCTCGCTTCATGCGCCAATTCCGCCAACAAGTGGATGACGCGCGTGCGAGCGTGGTTGAAGCCGTCGATATCGATCCGCAGATGCTCAAAGATCTTCGAGATCTCGACCCGCGGCGCGCGTTGACGGATTTTGATGCAGACATCAAAGCCGCAGGCAGTGGTCGTAGTGTTCGCCACGACGGTGGGGCACTGACCGACATTGAGCAAGTCAAGCTCGACCCAGACACAACGTGAGGACTAATCGTGAGTGAACAGAGCTCTTTGCCTGCAGCTGGCTGGTATCCAGATCCTGCTGACTCATCACGTATTCGTTGGTGGGATGGTCAGAAGTGGACCGAGCACGTCGCGGTGAGCGGCGAGGCTGCCGCAGTTCCGAGTGCTACGCCATCGGACGCATCACCTGCAGCAGTTGTGGGTCGTAACGCGCAGACCAAGCTCACGCTGTGGGCAGGCTTGTTTGTCGTTGTTGCGCTGTGGGCGCTCTCAACGCTCTTCACCACAATGGGCTGAGAATTACTTCTTTTTAATGAATTTAAGTTCTGGCTTGGCTTCAAGGCCGGCCAGACCATTCCACGCGAGGTTCACAAGGTGCGCTGCAACTTCTTCTTTCGAAGGCTTGCGCGTCTCTAGCCACCACTGACCAGTGAGCGCCACCATGCCGACCAAGCTCTGCGCGTACAGCGGCGCGAATCGTGGATTGAGTTTGCGGCGTTTAAATTCGCCAGCGAGCAGATGCTGAACCCTGATTGCGATATCAGTGATGAGACTGCTAAACGAACCGCTCGTCATGCCGACAGGCGAATCGCGGACGATGATCTGAAAACCTTCAGTGTTGTCGTCGATGTACGTCAACAATCCGTAGGCGGCCTGTTCGACGATGACACGAGGATGCGGCGAGTTGAGCGCCTGCTCAATCGTCGTCAGCAACGTCGCAATTTCGCGATCGACAATAACTGCGTAGAGCGCTTCTTTGGCACCGTATTCCTTGCCGTCGAGTTCGACGCCTCCGAAGTGCTCGTAGACGACAGGCTTGGAGACATCAGCGCGGGCTGCGATCTCTTCGACCGTCACAGCCTCAAAGCCCTTTTCAGCGAAAAGCGTGCGGCCCACTCGCAGGAGCTGCTCGCGTCGCTCCAGTGCGCTCATGCGCTTGCGCGAGGTCTGAGGCGCCACTGCCTTGGTCCGGCTGGGGCGTGGGCCCTCGTTTGGGACGGCCTCAAGGTGACGGGTCATGGCACTAACCTACGCCTTCGTAAGTAGGCGATGTCGTAGGGCGCAACCCCACGATGTTGAATGCGCACCTGAGATTGAGGGCGGTTTCGCGCTCAGTGGTCTCAATTCCCTGTTGGTGTAGCGGCAGCACAGCGGCCTTTGGAGCCGTTAGGCGAGGTTCGAATCCTCGACGGGGAGCCAGCTCAGGCATCTGCCGAGCGGTCTCCAAATCGACCTGCCTTTGCCGCTAGGGTTTGCCCCATTCCACCGCGTAGGAGCTGACCGTGCCCGCACCATCACTTGTGCTGATACTTGCAGCCGGTGAAGGCACCCGTATGCGGTCTGCTACTCCCAAAGTTCTCCATCCAGTTCTCGGCCGTCCAATGCTTGGTCACGTACTCAACGCTGTCGCGGCTCTCGACGCAGAGCATGTCGCTGTCGTGACTGGCGCAGGTCGCGAACTCGTCGAGCCATGGCTCGCGGCGCAGTGGCCCGAGGTACTCACGACGGTTCAACAAGAACGTCGCGGTACAGGTCACGCTGTGCGCATCGCTCTCGAAGATCTTGCAGCACGCGGCATCGCGCTCGGCGCTGAAGTCATCGTTCTCACCGGCGACACTCCGCTGCTCACGTCGACGACTCTCGAAGCACTCGTCGCGACCCATCGCGCCGAGTCAGCTGCAGCTACGGTGCTGACTGCGGTGCTCAATGATCCAACTGGTTACGGTCGCATTGTTCGCGACGCGAGTGGGGCAGTCGAAGCGATTGTTGAACACAAGGACGCCACCGACGCTCAGCGTGCCATCGCTGAAATCAACAGCGGCATGTACGTGTTCTCGCCAGATGCGTTGAAGTCCGCGCTCGGACAGC
>JBDLPZ010000102.1:0-8690 GCA_039800825.1 Actinomycetota bacterium | reverse complement strand
ACATGGCCGAGTGGATCGGCGCTCATCGCAACAGCGATGTCGTGCGCGAAATTTCTGCGCAGACTCGAGAGGTGCTGTCAGTCGGCGAACTCTCTGAAGCAGACCTCGTAGCCGCACTCATTGCATGGATCGATAGCGACACTAAAGCTGCACCACTCAAGACTGCCCAAGGTGAAATCTGGGCTGAGGGCTACGCCCGCGGAGAACTTCAGAGTCATTTGTTCGATGATGTAGCGCCGGCGCTTCAGGCATGGCACGACGCTGGTCTTGCGCTGTACATCTACTCCAGCGGTTCTACCAGAGCACAACAGAGTTGGTTCGCAAATTCGCCCGCCGGTGATCTCACCGCAATACTGAGTGGCTACTTCGATATCAATAATGCAGGTCCAAAGCGTGAATCTGCTTCATACGTAGCGATTGCCCAGGCTATTGCACAGCCGACGGCGCAAATCGTCTTTCTCTCAGACGTGGCTGAAGAACTTGCTGCAGCGACAGCGGTCGGATGGCAGACGGTCGGACTGAGTCGAGACGGCGAGCCTTACGCGCACAACACTTCGGCCGAATTCACGTGGGTGAACTCGTTCGCTGACATCAACCTGCGTTAGTTGACTCGCTTGTACGTCGTGTAGCCGTTGTACTCGGCGACATGCGGAACCAGCACAAGTGCTCCACGCGCTGGCACGGTGACGAATAGCAACCCTGAGTGAATCCGCACCTGCTCGCCAGTGAACTGGTCAATCATCACGGTCGCGTTCATGAGTTTTGAGTTTGGCACAAGCACGCGTTCGCTGACTTCAACGTCCGACGGATTGATGATGACGACCACGGTGTCTGCGACGCGATCGGTGTATCTCTCAAACGCCAGCAACTTCTCGGACACGACAGTGCGGTAATCGCCGATGCGCAGCGCACGGTTGTTCTGATGCAAGTCGATGAGTTTGCGTGTCCACGCCAAAGTTTCGTTGGAGTCGTTAACCCAATCCCAACGCATCGGTGCGCGCATCTCTGGGTCATCGCCGCCTGACATGCCAAGCTCGGTGCCGTAATACAAATTCGGTGCGCCAGGCAGAGTGAACTGAAGAATCTGCGCCAGCCGACGCTGCGACCATTCAGGCAGCGCGTTGGTCAGACGAATCGTGTCGTGGTTATCGAGAACGATCCATGACTTCAAGAGATTGTCGTAACCTGGCTCAGAGTGCATTCGTTCAAGCATCGCTGAGGCGAGTGACTGCGAGATGTCACCCTTGACGACACCGAGGATGATTTCACGCGCCGTGAAGTTCATAATCGCGTCGACGGCGGGGAACCATTCCTTGGGGTAGCACCAGATTTCGCCGACGACGAGGGAGCCGGGCTTCTCGTCATGCGCGGCATCCGTGAGTTCTTGCAGGTACTTCATCCCGATGTCGTGACCGACATCGAGACGCCAGCCGTCCACACCGTCGCGCAAGTAGCCACGAACAACCGAATCCGTGCCGTTGTAGATGTAATCAGTGACTTCAGGGTTTTCGAGCACTAGCTCTGGCAGGTTTTCGGCGAGTGCCCACGCGCGTGCGCCACCTGGATACTGCGCACCGAAGAAGAACCAACTTCGATATGGGCTGTTTACATCTGACTCAGCACTCTTGAAATGCTCTGAGTTGCGACCCATGTGGTTGAAGACACCATCGAGAACGAGCTTGAGACCCATGGCGTGCAACGACGTCGCGAGATCGCGAACATCGTCGCGCGTACCTAGTTCAGGTGAGACTTCGTTGTAGTCGAGGCCGTCGTAGCCATGATTTGTGTACGACAAAGCAATCGGATTTAGATAAAGAACATCGACACCGAGTTCTTTAATGTAATCCAACTTCGTGCGAGTGCTGGCGAGGTCACCGCCCCAGAAAGCAATCTCGTGACTCCACAACTTCTCATCGTCGAGATATACGCCGCCGGTGGGGACTTCAGCCCACGAGTGAAGAGTCTTAGGCGCAGGATAGAGATGTCGCTTCGCGTCGAGATTCGCGGAAGGGACGAATCGATCAACGATTACCTGGTAAACGACTGAACCATTTCGCCAGTCAGCTTCACGGGCTGCGAACCTGTCAGCAGATTCGCGGTCGAAAGCGTTTGAGTAATCAACTTCAGTCACTTGATTTCCTTAAAGTGCAGATGCAGCGCGAGCAATCAAAACAGTGAGCATCAAAATGGCCAGTAGAACCTGCGCCGACATGATGAGTTTGGTCGGACGAGACATGACTGCCTCGCTAGTCGGACCGTAGGTCGAGTTCACATTCAACGAGATGAACAAGTAATCCAGCAAATTCGGCGTCGGCGCTGGCTCGCCGTCACGGGCCGGCCATACGAAAGCGCCGCCTGGAGTCGTGAGATCCATGAGCACATAGACGAACATGAACACGGTCACGCTCATCGCATACATCGCACCGATGTCCCACAAGCTGCCGAGCCCGTTGCCGGTCAACAAATGCGCCGACGTAACCATACCGAGCACGTTGGCGACGACCTGGAAGCATGCAAAGGCGACGTAAATCGCGGCGCAGCGAACAATCCACTGCGGTACAGGACGAAGTAGTGCATAGAGCAGTGGAATCGTTGTCAACAAGAACACATAAGTACTGATTGAGTCGAGTGCCGCTGGAATCTCGCCGATGCCACCCTCGAGCAGACCGACAGAGCCAAGTCGCTGCTGCAACAACAGGTCCATCACCCAGACCAGCGTCGTGGATACCAACACAGTGAACCGGCCGCGGCCGTTGAGAATCTGTGCACGCAGACGTTCTGCGGGCGCGAGACTTGGATCAATCACGTTTTCAGACATGAAGAGATTTCCTTAGGCCGGAACTGCAGGCAGTTGCAAGATCGAGAAGAGCGCAATGGCGAGAAGACCGACGCCGACGCCGATGAGTCCGAGGCGAACGCCAGGCATTGGGAAGGTTCGACCGATGCCCATCAAGAACAGCACGCCCGCGAGCACAACAGTGCCGCGCACGTAGTCATCGCCGGTGAGACCAGCTTCGACGCCTTCTTCATGAAGTGCCTGAGCTTCGAGGGCGAGCGCCTTGGCTTCGGCTTCTTCCTTCAGGTCGTATTCCGCCATGTCCATAGGGGTGCGCGGAGCGCTGGTGTTGGTTTCAGGATTAGTAGCGATCCACGCATCGAAAGCGACCCGCATCTCTGGGCGGAAGCGGCTCTCAGCCATCGCAATCTTCGACGGCTTCTCCGATACGTACGCCACAAACCACGCATCAAACGCAGCCGCATCAAAATCGCGCAACAGCTGCGCATCGAGATCGAGCCGGCTCGCCTGCACAGCAGTCATCGCGCTGCGAGACAGAATCTGCTGACCTTCAGTACTCCACTTGGCGGCCGCAAAACCAGACCACGCAACGGTGATGGTGACGACTGAAAGCAATACAGCTTCGCCAATTGCGACCCACTTGCCCCAACCAGTCTCAGCATGATGACCGTGCTTGGCATGTTCTTCGTGCTCTGCCTGTTCTACACCTTCAGTATGGACTTCGACGAAATTGAGACCCTCTGCCACTACTTCCCCCGTGGATCTTTTTGAACGATGAGGCCCTGAATCCGCTTCATTGCTTCTTCCATCGTGCTCATGTTGCCATCGATAAAGATGGTGTTGCCGGCGCCTTCCTTGGCGGCATCGCGAATCGTCTCGGTCCACATGGAGAAAATGAGAATGGATGGATCGATGCCGTTTTGTTCGAGAACCTCTGCGGATTCGCTGAGGCCCTGAGCAAGTGCGCGACGGAAGTGTGCGAGGCCTTCACCACGCAGTCGGGCAGCCTCGGCCTCGTTTTCAGCAGCGATGCGAATAGCAGCGCCCTCGGCCTCTGCGTTCTTCGTCTTTGTGATCAGGAGTGCCTGACCTTCGAACTCTGCAGCAGTCTGCGCGTTCTTGGCGGCGACGACGCGAGACATCGACTCCATAACCTGGGCGTCGAAAGAAACATCGTTGATTTGAAGATCTGAAATCGTGTAACCCCATGAAGCGACTTGCTCATCGAGAGTCGTCTTGGCGTGAATCACTATCTCTTGGCGGAGCCCGAGAACTTCAGCCTGCTTCTTGGTCGCGACGAATTCACGAACGCTTGCTTCAATCGCGGAGTTAAGCGCGGTTTGGAAAGACGCTGCGTTGATGAACTTAAACGCAACCAGCTTGACTGTCTCGGGGTCGTGATCAGACACCGTGTAGATGATGGTCGCAGTGAAATGGACCGCGGCCTGATCGCCAGTGATCGCACTGAACTTGAGCTGCACGGTCTGGTTCTGCACTGGAACCCACACAGCCACCCGCTCGAGCACCGGAATGAGGAAGTTAAGACCGGGGTTGATCACGCGACGGTACTTGCCGAACATCGTGATGACACCGACGGTGGCTTGGTCGACCGTCTTGATGCTCATCGCGAGCAGAACAACCACTACGACACCAAGCAGGACTGGCAGTGCCGATGACGTCAACGAACTCAGAATTTCACTCATGGCTCGAGTCTAGGCAATCGTGGTGTCAATGGCAGTTGCCGTTGGAAAGAGAAAAGCGGGCTGCCTTTCGGCAACCCGCTTTTCCTTCTCTGGAAGAACCTGCAGAAGCAGGATTAGCTGACCTTGACAGTCTTGAGGACGGTCTTGGTGCCGATCTTGACGCTTACCTTGTAAGAGCCCTTGATCTTTGGAGCGAAGGTGTAAACCTTGCTCGCAGTGGTTGGCTTACGGGTCACACTGACCTTCTTTGAGCCAACCTGGTAGGTGATGTAGACGGTCTTACCCTTGACGTTGCCGAGAGTGACCTTGAGCATCGACTTGCCACCGGCGATGGCAACGGTCGAAGCTGCTGCTGCGGCCGCGCGGTTAATCGTTAGGACATAGGTCTTGGTTGAACCATCACCAGCTGTAACCACGATGTTGACCGTATTGATACCGACCGCAAGTGAGGTTGGCTTCCAGGTACCACTTGCAACCGTCATGCCGTTCATCGTGAGGGTTGCTGCTGCATCCGCTGCGGTAGCCCGGACATCTACAGTCGATGATGCATTAGAAACGTTCGCGGTGTAGTTAAGCGTCGCTGCGTCGAATGCTGGAGACAGCGTTGCGCCGGAAACTTCCAATGCAGAGAGGGTTGCATCGCTTGATGGATCGACGATATGAGTCCATACGCGATCGCGGTTCAACGTCTGTGCATCGATGAGTGGCAAGAAGTCCATCTCGAGGAAGGTATTTCCGATGGCATCGCCACGGCTGTCATCCCAGAACGTCATGCTGCTTGGAGCAACCGGACGTGGCTCTGCTTCGTCTGCAGTGTCACTGTTGACGAGAGTGAAAGTCACTTCACCATTTGCGTTCGTCGTGCCACTTAGCGAACCAGTAAACGTCGGATCTCCGTGGGCCTTGGTTGCCTCGAGAGTCACTTCGGCGTTGGCGATTGGAGCGCTGTTGGCGTTGGTGACGACGTAGTGCAGGGTGAGGGTGTCACCAGCGGTAAGCATCTTGACCATGCTGCGTGAGTCGCCAGCCTCGTGCCACCAGTACGACTTGTCCGTCATACCAGCGACATCAGCTGCGGTGAGCTTCACGTTTGCGTAGTCGTAGGTGTAGACGCGTGGTGCGGCTTCAACAATGTGACCCCAGATGCGGTCGCGGTTGGTTGAGGTTGCGCCAGTCACCGAAGGGGTGAGGTCGTACTTGTATTCAGGAGTGACAGAGCGGCTGTCATCCCAGTAGTCCATCGAGCTTGGTGCGACTGGGCGTGGCTCAGCGAGCGTGTTGGTGTTGGTGAGCGTGAAAGTCACCTCACCAGCAGCGTTGGTGGTACCAGTGAGCGAGCCAGTGAACGAGCTGCTAACCGCCGCAGGCGCGAGTGTCACTTCGGCACCTTCAACTGGGCCGTTCGGGGCAGCTGCATCCGTCACCTTGTAGGTGAAGGTAAAGACACTGCCGATTTCGACGAACTTGACGAGGCTGCGTGAGCCACCGCCTTCGTTCCACCAGTAGCTCTTATCAGTCATGTGTGCGACGTCAGCATCGGTGAGCTTGATGTTGACGGCTGCGGGTACAACCGCGTTCGCAGCGGTCGGTGCGATGGTGCCAAGACCGAGTGCAAGTGCACCGGCCACTAGAGCGGAGAGAATCCGCTTGCCACGATGGGCGGTGAGAGACATGTCTTTCCTTTCGCAACAGCGAGGTCGGCCTCGATGTGCGAACAGGGTTGTGCGCACGCTCGAGAGATCGGACAGAGCGCGCACACGCTCAGTTGGTCTTAACTTACCTGAGGAAGGCCGAATTTGTAACCGCTTACAAGCTCGGCTTTACCATCTTGTGATGGTCCTCAGGAAACCTTGATTGTGACGATCTTGGTGGCGCTGGATGCACCTGCCACCTTGATGGTCAGTTTGTAAGTGCCGGGCGCAAGAGCCAGGGACTTGAGGTGGTTAGCCGTAGTCGGCTTGTAGCTCGCGAGCTTCTTGGTGCCCTGCAAAATCGTGATGACCTTGCCAGCCGCATTAAGCACGTTGATCTTGGCCAGCTTCTTGGCACCGACAACGCTCGCAACCTCGACTCGACCCCATTCGACCTTGGCTATCGCGATTGCGCTACCTGCACTCACATTCCACTTCTCGATAGCAGCGCCATCAATCTGGGTGGTGCCCGCTTCAACCACAGCGGTGGCCGTGATGGTCTGCTGGCCGTTGGAGCTTGAGTTGGCAGTCACTCGCACGAAGCCCTTGGCATCTGAGGTCAGCCGAGCGGTACTTGAGAGAGTGCCCGCGCCGGAGGTAGCCACATCAACCGGCACACCAGCAATGCCACCGCCGAAGCGATCGACGACCTGAAAAGCGACCGATTTCGCCTTGGTCTTGATGCCGGTGACACTTGCGAGAACCGGCACGACATAACGTGCATCAGCCGGAGAGTTGGTGAACTCCTGGGTGAAAGTCGTCTTGAGTGCACCGATCTGAACGGTGAAGGTAGTGATACCTGGGCGCGCCCCCGCGAACACGAGCTCAACGCCGTCAGTCGCCCGCGGATCGACGTAGTTGTAAACGTAGTTAAACGAAATGCTGTGCGACATCTGTGAAACGTCGAGTACATCATCGGCGTTAGCAGTTGGTTCGACCTTAGCTACGTAGCCGCCGTTATCTGCAGACACAGTAATGGTCGGCGCGTAAACAAAGTTTGGCTTTGCATCGATGTTCTTTTCGTACAAAATTGAGAATCGGCCGCGAATGAGATCGCGCTGATCAAGTCCGAACGGATCGGTGTTAAGCACAGGATTGGTCACGCCGCCCGTAACCACATTGCCTGCTGCGTCAGCAACGACGCCGCCTCGCGAGGCAATCTTCATCGCAACGCTCGTGCTCTTAAGCGTCGTATTGCTGACGATCTGCGGCCAGAAGTAGTCGACGTTTTCGTCCACTTCGCGAGTGGTCGGAGTGATTGCGAAAGCCACAATGCCGGTGTTTTGTTCTTTCGTATCCTGGTTGACGGACTTGTAGTTCTTCACCTGCGCGACAGTGTTGCGATTTGGAACAGCGAAACTAACCAAGCCCTGCGCATTGGTGTCCTTATCTTCTGGGTAGTTACCCCACTTGCAGACTGCGCACTTCGCATCGACGTCCAAATGAACCTGCTTACCGCTGATGGGCGTACCCCAGATGTCGGTGACGCGGTAGTTGAGCTTGATGGTGTCGCCTGGCAAGTAAGACTTTGTATAGGTCTGCGCGTAGTCGGTTACCCAGTCGCGACTGAAAACGCTCCACACCCACGTCACTTCATGCAGATCACTCTGCAGGCAGGAGTGGGCGGCGTTCGATGCGATGCCATCGACATAACCCGGATCGACCACGCACTTGGCCTGACGTCCACCAGTAGTGCCGAGCATCTTGACGACTGGGCCATAGCCCGCGTCTTGCCACTGCAAAACCATTGGACCAATGAGGTCTCCGCCAGCCTTAAGGCCGACGGTCAGGCTGTCGCCTGCAAGCGGTGAAGCTACGGTGACAGTAATCTCGGCGAGACCAGTCGAGTCTGCGACAGCAATGTTCTCAGCACCATCGATATTGTCGGTGTACGGCGTACCGAGTGGGTTATCGATCACAAACTGAATCGATTTTCCAGCGTTGCCAACACCTCCACGGAACTGCACCGTTGCAGTGGTCTGATCGGTGCGAATCCACGCGTAGTCATGCTGAGTAGGTGAGTTGCTCAGGAGGCTACCGCCAGTGCTGTATTCGCGACGGAACTTCTCAAAGATGCCAGTCTGAGGCTTCACGTGCAACGTACCCCATGTCACACCCGATGCCCAAGTGACGGCCTGAGATGCGGTGGCGTTGATGCTCGAGAAGACGAGGGCGACAACCGAGACAGCGACGGCAGAACGCAAAACCTTGAGAGAGCGCACGACGTACCTTTCGTTACTTAGAGCGTGGATCGGCTGCTTGGGCAGAATCCCGAGCGACCAAAGTGGTGGGCAAGATCTTTGGGGTCACAGCAACGCCTTGGAGTTGATTGATCATCAACTCAGCGACAGCTTCACCAAGACCTTCAATGTCCTGGCGGACGGTTGTGAGAGTTGGTACTGACGCCATCGCCATCACCGAGTCGTCGAATCCAACGACTTTTATGTCTTCTGGCACTCGTAGACCGAACTCGCGAATCTCTGCGACAGCGCCGAGAGC
>JBDLPZ010000101.1:0-10186 GCA_039800825.1 Actinomycetota bacterium | reverse complement strand
CAGCTTCTTCTTCGATTGTCTGTGTCTCTTCGAGAGCACTTCCCACCACGAAAGGCGTGAACTCTTCGGCCTCTGCGCGGTATTCGCCGATGACGACAGTGACGTTGTCAGGTGCGCCGGCGGAGAGAGTGAGTTCAATCAACGTGCTGACGGCGAGGGTTAGGTCTGGACGTGACATCACGTCTGAGATCACTTCGTTGGAGAGCACGCCAGAGAGGCCATCACTGCACAACAAGAAGCGATCGCCAGTCTGGACATCAAACTTGGTGATGTCGATGACGACATCGTTGAGTCCGTCGATGGCACGCATCATGAGGTTACGGCGTGGATGTACGGCTGCTTCGGCCGGCGTAATTTCGCCGCGGTCGACGAGCATCTGCACGTAGGTGTGATCGGTCGTGACTTGTTGCATGACGCCATCGCGCAGGCGATAGATGCGGCTATCACCAATGTGGCCGATGACGATTCCTTCGTCACTGAGCGCGAGCGCAGAAAAGGTCGTGCCCATGCCGCGGCGATCAGCATCGTTAGCAATCAAATCGCCGACGAATCCATGCGCATCGTTGACGACTTCGAGAAGCCAGTCTTCGACCGCAGACATTTCGGTGGGCAGAGTTTCGAGACCTTCATGCAGTGTGCGAATCACTGCGCTGCTAGCTACTTCGCCAGCCGCGTGTCCACCCATGCCGTCTGCGACGGCGAGAAGTCGCGCCGATGCCAGACCAGCGTCTTCGTTTCCTTGTCGAACAACACCGACATGACTGTTGGCGACGGCCCAGAATCCTGCGTTCACTTCTCAAACCTCATCGTCGTATTGCCGATGCGAATCGTCGTGCCGGGACGGAGTTTCACAGGTGCCTCAATCCGCTTGCGATCAATCCAGCTGCCGTTGGTAGAACCTAAATCTGTGTAGAGCCAACCTTTGTCGGCGAGAGTGACAGACGCGTGCTGCGTCGATGCGTAATCATCGCCGAGCACGACAGACGCGTTGAGACCGCGACCGAAAGTCATGCCGTCGACGAGTGAGTATTCGGTCTGATTACCCGACTCTTCTGTGACGACGACTCGATTCAGTTTGGTTTTGCGTGCAGGCTCATTCTTCGGCGCAGGCTTGACTGCATCGCGACGAGCCGCCGCACCACGACCTTGAGATAGATCGCGACGCATCACCGCAATCACCGCGAAAACGACAACCCACAAGAACGCGAGGAATCCCAAGCGAAGCAGTGTGAGCGCGAATTCGGACATGGTTTAGCGCATTCGAAATTGGAGGACAGTGGAGCCGACAGTGATGTCCGTATCTGCCGCGAGTTCTTGTTGGATCACTCGATCACCGGCGACCCAGGTGCCGTTGGTGGAGCGCAGGTCTCGGAGAACCGGTGGCATCGTGAGCTCAATCTCGCAGTGATGGCGCGAAACTCCAGTGTCTTCGAGCTTGATGTCGGTATCTGCGCCGCGACCGATCAGGGTGCGCTGGCGGGTGAGCGGGTGCGCGAAGCCGTTGATGACTACGTGCGGGCCGCGACGGGTGACGGCAGCCTCGACCGACTGCACCTCGCCGCCTGAGTCATCGCGCACTTCGGCGCTGACACGGAAAACGCCGGTCGTCAGCTGGGAGTCGTTGGCGAAGGCCACCGAGATCTTGCCGAGAGTGGTGTAGCGCTGGTCGGTGATGTGCTCGAGCAGGGCCGAGGCGAGTTCGTCGCGCAGGGGCTGGTCGTAAGCCGAGAGGCGATTGAAGTCAGAATCGGACAAATCGACCGTGAACACGTTCGGTACGACCGTTCGGCCGGCACCGACGATCATGGCGCGATCATCGGTCTCAGACTGCAGCGCGGCAGCGATTTCGACAGGCTGAACGTCAGACTCAAACGCCTTGGCGAAAGCGCCATGGACGAGCCGGTCTATCCGCTGCTCAAATCGATCTAGTACACCCACAAAAACCCCTCGAACTGTGGTCTCAATCGTAACCGTCCTACCCAAGATGCACGTTCCATACGCGACACGGCACGATTGGCTTCTTATGTCTGACACACGCACCCTCGAAACCGACGTTGTTGTCGTAGGCGCCGGCCCAGCGGGCTCGTCTGCGGCCACGTGGCTTGCCCGCCAGGGTCGTAGCGTGCTACTCGCCGACGCGGAGGTTTTCCCGCGCGACAAGGCGTGTGGAGACGGCCTCACGCCGCGTGCCATCGCGGAGCTGACCAATCTGGGCATGAGCGACTTCTTGAGCGGCCGAGCTCGCAATCTGGGCCTTCGAGCCGCCGGTTTTGGGCAGGTTCTGCACTTGCTATGGCCGGGCGGCTCACTGCCCAACTTCGGTGGAGCTGCACCTCGAATGGTGCTCGACGCTGCCATCCGCGAGGTCGCGCTGGCCGCAGGTGCTACTCCGCTCGAGGCGGCCCGCGCCGTAGACGTCGAATGGGCAGGCGATCGCATCGCCGCAGTGATCTTCAAACAAGGTGACTCAACGCTTCGCGTGGTTGCCAACACGGTCATCGTCGCCGACGGCGCTCGCTCGCAGCTGGGTCGAGTGCTCGGCCGCGAATGGCACCGTGACACGGCATACGGCGTCGCGGCCCGCGGCTACATTGCCAGCGAGCGCAGCGATGATCAGTGGATTTCTTCGCATCTCGAACTCCGTGGACGCGAGAACGAAATCTTGAGCGGTTACGGCTGGATATTCCCGCTCGCTGATGGCACGGTCAACATCGGCGTCGGCACCCTCGCAACGTCGAAGCGTCCAGCTGAGATCAACCTGCGTCAGCTCATGGACTTCTATGCCGACAATCAGCGCGAAGAGTGGAAGCTCAGTGGTCCAGTCGAAAAGCCTTGGTCTGCGTTGTTGCCGATGGGTGGTGCGGTGAGCAATGTCGCCGGCCCCAACTGGTTGCTCGTCGGTGATGCCGCTGGCTGCGTTAATCCACTCAACGGCGAAGGCATCGACTATGGCCTGGAGACTGGCCGTCTCGCTGCGGAATATCTCGCTGATCGTCCGAGTGATTTCAGTGCGGACTGGCCCAACATTCTGCGCGATCACTACGGCTTGGCATTTAGCGCCGCACGCCGCATCGCTGGCATTCTGACCTCACCAGAACTACTGCGCGTAGCTGGACCTATCGGCATGCGTTCGCGTTGGTTGATGGAAATTGCTTTGAGAATTATGGGCAATCTAATCACCGACGAAGATACCGACGCTCTCGCTAAGGTGTGGCGGACTGTCGGTCGCGCATCAATTGCGCTGGATCAACGCAAGCCATTCAGTTAAGCAAGCCCTCTAGTTAAGAAACTAAGAAGCGCTGTCGTCGCGATTACGTGCGACAGCCCGCTGAATTCCCTTATGTGATTGGCGCGCAATAAATCCAAGCGTTGCGCCGACCATCAAGATCGATGTGCCAGAGTGGCTTAAGAATGAGTTCGCGGCGAACATAAAGATCGCAGCGAGCGATAGAACGCCGACCGTGAAGATGATGAGTCGCGGTCGTCCTGCGAGCTCTGGATGTCGCCAGTGATCTGGCAAGTGCAAAGCCCACAGCGTCGCAACAATCGTGGTGCACACGCCGAGTGCGAAGCCGGCGACAAGGTCCGTGACCCAGTGAGTATCGCGCAGCCAGCTTGAGACGAAAGTGATGAAGCACGCGATCGCGGTGATGACAGTGATAGGCGTCGCGAGTGGGCGGTACTTCGGACGAGCCGAGTAGGCGGCCAGCACGAGTAGCGTCGATGCAGCGGCAACGTTGGTCGCGTGACCTGACGGGAATGCGCCAAGGTCGGCGAGGTCGCCGAAGTCAGTGTTGAACACACCAGGATCGCCGGTGCGCCGCGGGAAGCCGCGCAACGTCGCGAGCTTGAAAACGCCCGTGACAGCATTGGTAAAAAGCAACGCAGAGACGGCAGTGATGGTTGGGAGCAAGTCGCGCCGGCGGTAGGTAAGAACGAAACTGAGCACAATCGCTAGCGGATAGACGAAGCGTCGTTGGCCGGGCGATTCAAGAATCTTGAACATGCCATCGGTCCATGGATGTGAGTGACGCAGGTCGAGAACCAACACGGTGTCGAGTGGATTGGCGATTCCCAGGATCACTGCCACCAAGATTGCGGCGAAGATGCCGCCGGCGATGAATGCAGGACGGGCCAGTAGTCGGCGTTCCTCGTCGGTCAGGCGCAAGATCTTGCGAAGTTGCATTGCGCTCCTGAGTCTCAACGGGGTTCCAATCTTAGAAGGGTGCCGAACTCCTCTAGGCAGCCAACGAGTCACTGGAGGAACATCTGTGGTGGGCAGGTGAACGGCAGATGACGGCACTCCGCGACAAAGCAGTTCCTGAGGGGGTCTTCGGACTCTCATCGGTCGAGGCGCTCGAGAAGTTGGCCAGCGGCCGCAATGTTCTCGTGCCTGAATCCTCAAGCCATAGGTGGAAGCGATGGCTTGGACCGTTGGCTGACCCGATGGTCGCGCTGCTCCTGATTGCGATACCCGTATATCTAGCGATCGGCGAGCAGCGCGATGCCATAGTCACGTTGGTGGCACTCGCGCCGATCATCGCAGTCGGTTGGTTCATGGAGAGCCGAGCGACAAACGCGCTATCCAAACTTCATCAACTCACCGCCAGCACCATCTGGGTCGTGCGCGATGGGCGATGGCTCGAGGTCGTGACAGAAGAACTCGTCGTCGGCGACATCGCAGAGATCGCGGAGGGCAGTGTGGTGCCGGCTGATGCGCGCGTGATCTCGAGTACGCAGCTGCAGGTGGATGAGTCATCCCTCACTGGCGAATCGCTCCACGTCAATAAAGACGAATCTGATCCCCTGGTCTTCGCGGGCACAAATGTGATTGCAGGGCGTGCGTTGATTGAGATCGTGACGACGGGATCTGCGACTCGCTTCGGCCAGATCGCAGCATTGCTCGAAAAGACGCAGACGCGCCCCACGCCACTTCAACAATCAATGCTGAGATTGGTGCGCGGTATTGCGGCCATTGCTGCAGTCGCAGCCACAGTGGTTTTTGTAGTGGAGTTTCGCAACGGACACGGCTGGGCGGCCGGACTCATCGCCGCGATCAGCCTTTTGATTGCTGCCGTCCCAGAAGAGTTCACCATTGTGTATTCGCTGTATCTCGCCCTCGGTGCGTGGCGACTCGCAAAAGAAAAAGCATTGGTCCGCAATCTCCCTGGTGTCGAGACTTTGGGCTCAGTTACAGTGATTTGCACTGACAAGACCGGCACGCTGACCGAGGGTTCTCTGGAGCTCCACTCAGTCTTTGGGTTGCAGTCATCTGATGTCGAATGCCTCACTGCCGCAGTGCTTGCGAGCGAGCCGGAACCTTTTGATCCACTCGACAAAGCGATCGTGGAGTTCGCTGCAGATCACGGCGTTGATGTGGCGGGAGTGCATCGCGCAACGTTGGTCGCCGACTGGCCTTTCGACCCGCACACTAAACACATCACGCATGTCTGGCAGCCGGCGGATGGTGAGTTCACAATCGCCGCAAAGGGTTCACTCGAAGGATTGCTGGAAGTGTGCCGCCCCACTCTCGCCGCACTCAACCGGCTCGAGGCCGAGAATCAACGGCTGGCGTCAGCTGGCATGCGCGTTATCGCTGTCGCACAAGGCAGCATGAAGTCGCTTCCAGAATTGCGTTCTGACGCTGAGGCATCACTGCACATTCTTGGCCTTATCGGATTTCGTGATCCCATTAAGCCCAATGTCGGTGAGGCATTGCAGGCGTGCCGAAGCGCTGGCATTCGTGTCATTGTGATTACTGGCGATCATCCATCGACGGCAGATGCAGTAGCGACGGAACTTGGGCTCACTCACCACGACGGCTCGCCTGCCCATGTCGCTGTGGGCAAGGACCTCGATGGTTTGGCTGACGCTGAGCTCGATGCCCTCGTCAGCGACACGGACATATTCGCGCGCACCCGTCCCGATCAAAAACACCAACTCATCACATCGCTGCTTCGCTCGGGCGAAGTTGTTGCGATGACTGGCGACGGTGTTAACGACGCACCAGCACTTCGCCAAGCAGACATCGGCGTGGTGATGGGTATTCGCGGTACGGATGTCGCGCGCGAAGCTGCGACCATCGTTTTGCTCGACGATAACTTCGCGACGATTGTTGCGGCGACCCGCAACGGCAGGCTCATTTATGACAATCTCAGCAAAGCGTTTAGGTATCTCATCGCCGTGCACGTGCCGCTAATTTCATTGGCGTTGTTAGCGCCGCTGATGGGCTTGCCGCTGCTTCTCTTGCCGATTCATCTCATCGTTCTCGAAGTCTTGTTGCACCCAATCGTGTCGCTAGTTTTCCAAGCGGAACCAGCCGCACCAAACATCATGCAACGTCCTCCGCGTCGATCTAGCTTCGCACTCTCCGCCCGAGCACTTGCGCTGCCCGCACTCGTCGGTCTCACTGTGTCGATCGCATCGTTGGGTGTATTCCGCTGGGCCATCGGCAATGACTGGTCGACCGAGTCATCTCGCGGCGCAGCATTGACAGTGTTCATGCTTGCACAGATGGTGCTTCTCGTCTCGACACGATCATCGCGACTGCCGATGTGGCGGGTGTGGACCCGCCCGACCCGACAGCTCATAACCGCGTGGATTGCACTTCTCGCGACTGTGGTTTTGATGCTCACAGTGCCTGCGCTGTCGACACTGCTAGCGGTTGCACCATTCGAACTCACCGCAGTTTTGCCGCTCGTCGCACTCGTGCTGGTCAGCACCGCGTGGCCTGAAGCGGTGAAGCAGATTAGGCAGTAATCAGGCTGCAATCGCTGCGCGGACCGCAGGTGCCACGACGGTGCCGTATAGCTCAATACAACGCATCATCGCTATGTGATCGAGATGACCAACGCTGAACTGAATCTGGAAACGTTCCATGTTGAAGGCGTTATGCAGATGCACAATCTTGTCGATGACTTCCTGTGGTGAACCGAGTGCAATCGCACCGAGCGGCCCGCATTCGCGATCGAAATCTTCGCGACGTTGTGGCGGCCACCCACGCTCGCGACCGATGCGACCCATCGCTTCGGCATGCCCTGGCCAGTACAGCTCGGCTGCTTCAGTGGCGGTGTCTGCGATGAAGCCATGCATGTTGATGCTGACGGGCAGTTGACCGAAGCCGCGTTCTACTGCGACTTCGCGGTGGAGGTTGACCAGTGGCGCAAACCGGCGTGGGTCGCCTCCGAGAATCGCAATCGCGAGCGGCAGTCCGAGTGCCGCTGCGCGGACAACTGACTGCGGAGTTCCGCCCACTGCAATCCACACTGGTAGCGGATGTTGAATGGGGCGCGGGTAGACGCCGCGCGATGCAATCGGCGCACGGTGACGACCGGCGTTCCATGTCGCGATTTCGTTCTCGCGCAGATGGAGCAGCAGGTCGAGATGCTCGATGAACAGCTCGTCGTAGTCCTGGAGGTCGAAACCGAAAAGCGGGAACGACTCAATAAACGAACCACGACCGGCCATGATCTCCGCGCGGCCATTGCTGATGAGGTCGAGAGTGCTGAACTGTTGATACACACGCACTGGGTCGTCAGACGACAGCACGGTGACCGCGGAGGAGAGTCGGATATGCGAGGTCTTGCTCGCGGCCGCAGCGAGAATCGTGGCGGGAGAGCTGATCACGTACTCGGGGCGATGATGCTCGCCGAGGCTGAAGACGTCGAGGCCAACTTGGTCAGCGAGTTCGATTTCCTCAAGTAGGTCAGCGATGCGGCGTTGAGGTGAGACCGAGCCATCAGCTGGCATGTCTCCGAACGAATAGATCCCGAGTTCCATGACCCCGAGCGTATTGCAGGCAAAAGAAGAGGGCCGACAGTCTCTCGACTGCCGGCCCTCTCAGGGTTTGGTGTTACTTCTTAACCGTGATGCTGTATGGGAATGCAGCCATTGGGTTAAGAGTTGCTGCACCTGGTGCAGTTGCGGTGAGCTTGCAGACGCCAGCCTTGACACCGACGATGCGGTTACGGCCAACGACCTTGCACTTACCTGGGGTAAGGCTCTTCCACTTCACCTTGGTGCCGTCGGTGGTCAGCATTGGGAAGGTAACCCACTTGCCAGCCTTGACGGTCTTCTTGGTGAATGAACGGATGGTCTGGTTCGTCTTGACGACGATTGAAGGATCCGTGGTGTACGCAGTTGCGTCGCCCTGGAGCATCCAGATTTCGGTCAATGGGCCATCAACGAGGGTCGCAGCGCGGTCGCCGTTGCCATTTGCTTCGTCCTTGACAGCAGTGCCCCAGTCTTCGGTTGAACGGAAGAGGAAGCCAACGCCAGCGCCATCAGCCTTAACAGGGATGGTTGCAATTGCGCCGAATGCGTCCTTGCCGGTGAAGTAAGCCTGGCCGTTGTTCAGGGTGTCAGCCCAGGTCCAGAGGTTCCAACCTGCGTAGTCATCAGCGGTGCGCTTGTAGTGAATACGGATTGCGCGACCCTGTGGGTTGTAGTCGTAAGCAGTCGCATCGCCCTGGAGCAACCAAACTTCGGTGTTACCGAATGGGTTCAGGGTGACGAGGCGGTCGCCGTTGCCATTTGCTTCGTCCTTGACAGCAGTGCCCCAGTCTTCGGTTGAACGGAAGAGGAAGCCTGCGGACACACCGTCAGCCTTGACATCGAGAACTGCGACCTTGCCGAAAGCATCGTCAGCAGTGAAGTAAGCCTGACCAGCGGTCGTGACGTCGTTCCAGGTCCAGAGGTTCCAACCGGTGTAGTCACCAGCGGTACGGTTGTAGTGGATCGTGAGGGTGCGGGTAGCAGCGCTCGCTGGAGCTGCTGCGAACACGGCGAGACCGCTCACAACCATTGCGAGTGCCGCGACTGGCGACACAAACATTTTCATCTTGCTGCGCAAGGTGCTCATGCAGACTTCTTTCAGAGAGTGGGATATTCGATTTAGTGTGCAGAGCCGCGAATGCGTTCGCACTCTGCTTCCACTGCAACAGCGGAAAGTACCCGTGAATTAACCCCTTGGGCACCGCCAGTTAGCCGAATTTATCCATTCGTTATCAGTTCTGGGGGAAACTTGGAGACAGGTGCCCGATTCGGGACTTGTGAGGGCGCTTCGGTTACGAATCGGTGGCGCCATCTTCGGGCAGTTCTGCGAGACTAGGCAGCATGGAATTTCGTCATCTCGGCTCGAGCGGCCTCAAAGTCTCTGAACTCTCATACGGTAACTGGCTTACCCACGGCACCCAGGTCGAGGAGTGGGCCGCAGCTGCCTGCGTCAACGCCGCCTGGGACAACGGCATCACCACCTTCGACACTGCCGACGTCTACGCCAACACTGTGGCTGAAGAAGTTCTCGGCCGTGCGCTGCAGGGCAAGCGTCGAGAGAGCCTTGAGATCTTCACCAAGGTCTACTGGCCGACCGGACCTGGCGGTCAGAACGATCGCGGTCTCTCCCGCAAGCACATCATGGAGTCTTGCAACGCCTCGCTGCGTCGCCTGCAGACTGACTACGTCGATCTTTACCAGGCACACCGTTTTGACTACGAAACCCCACTTGAAGAAACGCTCCGGGCATTCGACGACCTCGTTCGCCAGGGCAAGGTTCTCTACGTCGGTGTGAGCGAATGGTCTGCCAAGCAGATTGAAGCAGCCGTCAAGATCTCGAAGGAGATGGGCTTCACTCGCCTCGTCTCCAATCAGCCTCAGTACTCAATGCTGTGGCGAGTCATCGAGAAGAAGGTCATCCCGACCTCTGAAGCAAACGGCATCGGTCAGATTGTCTGGTCGCCACTCGCACAGGGCATCCTCACCGGCAAGTACTTGCCAGGTCAGCCAGCTCCTGAAGGTTCTCGCGCCGCCGACGATCGCATCAACGGCTTCGTCAAGAACTGGTTCAGCGATGAGCTGCTCACTGCAGTGCAGGAACTTAAGCCAATCGCTGCAGATCACGGTCTCTCGATGTCGCAGTTCTCACTCGCATGGGTGCTGCAGAACAAGAACGTCTCATCGGCCATCATCGGCGCTAGCCGCCCTGAGCAGGTTCATGAGAACGTCAAGGCAAGTGGCGTGAAGCTTGAGGCCGATGTCATGGCAAAGATTGATTCAATCCTTGAGCCATTCATCAAGCGCGATCCAAAGCTCACCCAGTCGCCGAAGCCCCGCGCTTAACCTGACCACTCACATCGTCGTGGTGTGCGTGCTTGTGTAGTTCTGCATCGAGCACGTACACCAGACCGAT
>JBDLPZ010000100.1:0-3916 GCA_039800825.1 Actinomycetota bacterium | reverse complement strand
GCCACGGAAGTCGCTCAAGCTAACAGCGTCGCCTGCAGTGTTCTTCAAAGTGAATTCTGGAGCCTGCTGGCCCACGAGTTCTGACATGGTTTCTCCTACGGTCGGTGAGGCGAAAAGTACTGACGGCGCGCAGATTGCGCCTGTTTAACCGCGATCTGAGATGCGGCGCGAGTGGGAGTTAGCGGCGATTGCCTTTAGGAGTGACGAGGCGCGTGCCTTGCCAATCACGAGAAGCCGAGACCGTGCGAGTGACTGCGAGGCCGGCCGTCGGCGCAGCGTCGGCGATATCGGCCGGAGTCACATGGCCATCGCGACCTGGCTTTGGAGTCATTAGCCACACCACACCGGTGTCAGTGAGCGGAGCGATGGCGTCGACTAGGAGGTCAATCAGATCTTCGTCGCCATCTCGGAACCAGACGAGGGAGACATCGGCTACATCTACATCATCGATGTCAACGAGATCGTTGTCAGAGGCCTGCGCAAACGCGGCACGAATTTCTTCGGAACAGTCGTCGTCGAAGCCAACTTCGAGCACGACAGAACCGGTCGTAATTCCAAGACTTTCAGCGAGGGTTTGCCCGCCAGCGGATTGCATGGGCGTAGTCCATAGGTCGCGGACGCGTTTTGCAAGCCACGCGCGCAGACTCATCAGTTACATCTCGAAAAACTTTCACCGTCCCAGTGGGTGGACGGATACGGTCAGAGATACCTAGAAGTTAGGTGGCTGCTTGGCGCGGACTCCCCCGTATGTACCAAGATTGGCCCACCGATTTTCACGAATGGCCAACACCCCGTGCCAGTCCGACCGAAAGGGCCCACAGTGTCCGACGAGCAGAAGTCGCTCCAAGCATCAGCCGGCATCCCCCGTCAGTACGTCGATATTGACCCAGACGAGACTCGCGAATGGACTGAGTCTCTCGATGCTCTCATCGACAAGCATGGTGTGCAACGGGCTCGCCAGGTCATGTTCGAGATGCTGCGACATGCATCGAGCCGCTCGGTCGGCATTCCAGTTATCCGCAGCACGGACTACATCAACACCATCTCGCCAGCTGATGAGCCAGAGTTTCCCGGCAATGCTGAGTACGAGCGCCGCATCCGCGCATTCGTGCGCTGGAACGCAGCCATCATGGTTCACCGCGCTCAGCGTCCTGGCGTCGGCGTCGGCGGTCACATTTCTTCTTACGCGTCTTCTGCTGCGCTTTACGAAGTTGGCTTCAACCACTTCTTCCGCGGTCAGGATCACCCAGGCGGCGGCGATCAGATCTTCTTCCAGGGTCACGCCAGCCCAGGTATGTACGCCCGCGCATTCGTCGAAGGTCGTATTAGCCCTGAGCGCATGGACGGCTTCCGTCAGGAACTGTCCCATGCCAATGACGGCGGCTCATTGCCTTCTTATCCACACCCCCGTCTCATGCCAGAGTTTTGGCAGTTCCCGACGGTGTCGATGGGTCTCGGACCGCTGCATGCGATTTACCAGGCGCGCTTCAACCGCTACCTCCACGGCCGCGGCATCAAGGACACCTCAGACCAGCGCGTGTGGGCATTCCTCGGTGATGGTGAGACTGACGAACCAGAGTCACTCGGTGCAATTGGCTTGGCTGCTCGCGAAAAACTCGACAACCTGACCTTCGTCATCAACTGCAACCTGCAGCGCCTCGATGGCCCAGTGCGCGGTAACGGCAAGATCATTCAGGAACTCGAGGCAACCTTCCGCGGCGCTGGCTGGAAGGTCATCAAGGTCGTCTGGGGTTCAGGCTGGGATGACCTGCTCGCTCGCGACGTCGATGGCGCTCTCATCGAATTGATGAACAACACTCTCGATGGCGATTACCAGACCTACCGAGCCGAAGACGGCGCGTTCTTGCGCGAAAACTTCTTCGGTCGCGATCCACGCGTTGCCAAGCTCGTTGAGCATCTCTCGGATGATGAACTCTGGGCTCTGCAGCGCGGTGGCCACGATTACAAGAAGGTCTACGCGGCGTACAAGGAAGCCGCCGAGACCAAGGGTCAGCCGACCGTCATCCTCGCGAAGACCATCAAGGGTTGGAAGCTCGGTCCTTCATTCCAGGGTCGCAACGCGACGCACCAGATGAAGAAGCTCACGCTCGATGATCTCAAGGGCTTCCGCGACGAACTCAAGATTCCTCTGAGTGACGACCAGCTTGATCCTTACTTGCCTCCGTACTACCGGCCAGCGGATGACGACCCCATCATGCAGTACCTGCATGAGCGTCGCCGCGCACTTGGTGGCTACGTGCCAGAGCGGCGCGTCACTGCAGAACCACTGCCACAGCCAGAGCCCAAGGTTTTCGAAAGCGCAGAGCGCGGTTCAGGCAACCAGCCTGTCGCAACGACGATGGCATTCGTTCGTCTCTTCAAGGATCTCGCACGTGTTGAAGGTCTCGGAGCACGTTTCGTTCCGATCATTCCGGACGAGGCTCGCACTTTCGGTATGGATTCACTGTTCTCGACCTTGCGCATCTACTCGCCACATGGTCAGCAATACACGCCGGTCGATCGCGAATTGATGCTCTCCTACAAGGAAAGCACCGCTGGCCAGATCCTGCACGAAGGCATCAACGAAGCTGGTTCGGTGGCATCGTTCGTCGCCGCAGGTTCGGCCTACTCGACTCATGGCGTCAACCTTGTGCCGATCTACATCTTCTACTCGATGTTCGGCTTCCAGCGCACTGGTGACTCGTTCTGGCTAGCGATGGACCAGAAGGTTCGTGGCTTCGTCGTAGGCGCCACCGCTGGTCGCACCACGCTCAACGGTGAAGGCCTGCAGCATGAAGACGGTCACTCAATGTTGATTGCTGCGACCAACCCTGGTGTGGTTGCTTACGACCCAGCATTCGGTTTCGAAATCGGCCACATCATGCGCGACGGTCTGCGTCGTATGTACGGTGACAATCCAGAAGACATCTTCTACTACCTCACCGTGTACAACGAGCCATACGCACAGCCTGCACAGCCAGAGAACGTTGATGTCGACGGAATCTTGTGCGGTATGCACCTCTATGCACCGGCTGGTGATGGAGATGGCGCTCGCGCACAGATTCTTGCTTCTGGTGTCGGCGTGAACTGGGCTGTCGAGGCCCAGCGAATTCTGCGCGAAGAGTGGAATGTGCTCGCCGACGTTTGGTCAGTCACCTCGTGGAACGAACTTCGTCGCGATGGTCTCGAAGCAGATCGTCACAACCTGCTGCATCCAAACGGCGAATACCGCAAGGCGTTTGTCACGCAGAAGCTTGAAGGCCGTCCTGGACCAGTCATTGCAGTCTCTGACTGGATGCGCGCTGTCCAAGAACAAATCCGCGAATGGGTTCCACAGCAGTTCACTGCTCTTGGTACCGATGGTTGGGGTATGTCAGACACCCGTGGCGCATTGCGTCGCCACTTCCTCGTTGATGCCCAGTCCATCGTCGTACAGACGCTGGCATCACTTGCGAAGCAGGGACAGTTCGAACATCACCGACTCCAGGAAGCTGTCGATCGCTACCAGCTTCGCGATGCATCGGCTGCCGATGCTGGCAACACCGAAGGTGCCGGCTAAAAAGTCGCGTACATTTCCCAGACGAGAATCTCGGCGCCTGCTGGACCAGCGGTTACACGCTGACCAGCACCGCCGCTGATTCGAGCAGCATCGCCTGCATGCATCGTCGGTTGACCTTCGAGGTCGGCTGAACCCGCGGCGCAGAACAGGTGAACGAACGGCGCGTCTGGCAGCTGAATGCTCTTGCCGGCTGGAATGCGGGCGGCATACAAAGCGGCATACTTTTGATGAATCGCGATAGCGCGCTCATCTGAATGCTTTGCTAACCCCGACGCGACCACTGCGAGACCGCCATCAGCGAGCTTGTCGTTGATGTCGAGTTGTTCATAACCAGGATTGATTCCTGCTTCGTGCGGT
>JBDLPZ010000099.1:0-3526 GCA_039800825.1 Actinomycetota bacterium | reverse complement strand
GTCGTCGCGTACGCGCGGCTCACCATCCAATCGGCGATTGCGAACTGACGTGGACCGCCGACCTGAAGCCAGTGGTAGCGCGAGGTGAATGCGCACATCACGAGCTCGCGGTCAGCTTCGGGTGAGCGCACGCCTTCGAGAAGATCCCAGCAGCGATTGAAAGTCTGCACTGCGATTGAGCGGTGCTCTGAGTTTTCCATGCGGCGACAATAGCCAGTGTTAATCTCGAGGCTGTGACTTCTTCCGACCAGATTGCCCGCATCGCAAGTGAATACGCCGAGGCGACCCAGTACTTCTTGGAGTGCATCGCACAGGTGACTGACGAAAACATCGACCGCCACGAACCTGGTGAATGGAGCGCACGCCAGGTAATTCACCACGTCGCTGACAGCGAAGCTCAGTCGTACGCGCGATTGCGCCGCTTGCTTGCTGAGCCAAACCCGGTGATTCAGGGATACGACGAAGGTGCGTGGGCGGAGAGTCCTGCACTTGGTTATAACGAGCTTCCGATTGAGAACTCCGTTGCTGTGTACACAGCAGTCCGCGCGGCGTCGCTCGATTTGATCAAGCGCCTTACGCCAGAGCAACTTTCGCTCGCGGGTATGCACACTGAGGCTGGTGCGTACGACGTGAATCGTTGGCTGGCGACCTATAGCAAGCATCCACGCGAACATTCCGAACAACTCTTGCGTGCACTCCAGGCCTAAGCCGCCTTTTCGAACAGCAACTGAAGCTGCTCAAAGAATGGGTCTGGATTGAGCTTCAGGGCCAGGCTTGAGATTCGAAGTACGGGTGTGCCTTGGATCAGAAGTTCGTTGGCTCGCCAACCATCGTCAATGAGCACCTCGGCCATCAAGTGGCCCAGGCCATCGATTTCAACGACTAGTTGTCGATTGCGGATCATGAACTCGCAATCCACGTAACGATCGCGGCCGTTGGAATCTTTGCGTGGAACTTGTCTGCGCGGCTCGGGAAATCCGCGCTGTCGACACATGAGCGCGAACTCGAGTTCAGGGATCGAATCCGCGCCCGGGATGAGCAGTTTGAGACGTTGTGCGAGTTTCAGGTCGAGCTTCTGCTGAAGCAGAACTGTCGTGGCAGCTTCGAGATCAGGGAGCGTGAGGCGCCGGTTTTGAATCTGCGTGCATGCGTAGAACGCTGCTTGTTTGTCGGTCTTCGCCCACTTCATTGCATGTGCGACGGTGAAGGGCATCGACGTGCGCAGCGGGAAGTCGGCGAGCGGGAGCGGAACTCGGCTGGTGTGTATGACGCATTCGGTCAGCGGCAACGCGCGCGTTCCACGCGGTCCAATGAGATCGATGCGTTGTGAATACTCAGGCTTCACGCCGTAGAGCTCGAGCGCGGCTGCGCCAGTGAGCGCGAGTTTGGGGTGATGAAGACTCGCCGCCCAAACTTTGGAGAGTCGGGTAATCGGCTGGTTATGCAGCGCGACCACATTCGACGTCACCTCCTGCCAATGACGCGAATCAATGCGGCGATCAACGTAGTGAGTACTCAATCCGAAGCTGTGGAGCTGTCTTCTTGAGAGCAATCCCTGTTGGCGACGAGCGAGTTCATTGAGTTCGAGTGGCAGCGGCTTCATGAACGGAGTTTCTTCAGTCGTACTCGCCATGTCTGTAGCTCTTTTGGGTACGCGCGTGGTGGGTGGTACGCGGATTTGCCATATACGACAAATCCGCGGATTTAGGCACGGATTTTGGCGAGGTGGTACGTGAATATGTCGCTGGGCGACAAATCGCCGTACCACCTACTGAAAAACGGCGGCTGTGTATGGGGATTTGTCGTTTCGTAGGGTTGGGCTGTGAACTTTGATGTCATCGTCTTCCTGACCACATTCGCGTTGATCCTTCCGGCGGAGCTGCCAGACAAGTCATTCATCATGACGTTGGTGCTCGCGACCAAGCAGCCACGTTTTGCGGTGTGGGTTGGCGCCGCAATCGCATTCGCGTTGCAGGCGACAATCGCGGTCACGGCCGGTGGACTGTTGAGCGCGCTGCCGCGCAAGCCTGTGATCGGTGTCGTGATTGTGATCTTTGCAATCGGTGCTACCTACCTTTTCCGTTCGGCATGGAAAGAGCGCCAAGAAGTCGGCATCGAAACTGAAGAAGTGGAGAAGGCGAAGACGCGTCGCACCTGGGGCTCGGCGATGCTGCTCACTCTCGGCGTGATCTTCACGGCGGAGTGGGGTGACATCACCCAGATCTCAGCGGCTGCAAACGCGGCGGCTACCGGCAATCCGCTCTCGGTAGGTCTTGGCGCCTGGACCGCGGAGATCACCGTCGCAGCCCTCGGTGTCTGGCTCGGCGATCGCATTCGCGGACGCATTCATCCCGCACAGCTCCACTTGGTGAGCGGCTGCGTTTTGGTGCTACTCGGGCTACTCGCGTTCAGCGAATTTCTCACCGCCTGAGTTCCTGCAAATGTGAGAATCGGTCTGTTTCTCCAGACCATTGGTCTGTTTGGACGCGAATAATGACCGTTTGAGGTTTTGAATCGAAAAGAAAACTCAAGACTCGGTCAAGATTTCTCAAAAACGGGCTTTTTGATTTGCGTCCGCGCAAGAGATTCTGTAACTTTCGTCTTGCTCGATTGCTACTGCATCCCCCGTCGGTGGCAATCGAGTTTTTTCATGCCCTAAAACTTCTGTCCCGGCTTAGGCATGGTTGTGCGTCTGGCACAGGACGTGGGGATTCATCAGCCCGGCCGGATCGAACGCCCGGCGCACTGACCAGAACAGCTCAAGCTCGCGGCCCGTGCGCACCAGCGGCAAGTACTGATTCTTCAACTGACCAATCCCGTGCTCGGCACTGATCGCGCCGCCCGCCTCGACGACGAGAGCGATGACGGCGTCAGACAGTTCGTGGTGATCAACGCAGTTTGCGATAGCGATGTGCAGGTTGCCGTCCATGACATGACCGAAGAAGTAAACGTCGTCTTCCACATGCCCGAGATCGAGCGCCGACGACGTAACGTTCTCGACGAAATCGTTGAGTTCGCTCAATGCAACGCTCACATCAATCTTGATGACTGATGAGTGATGCGAGATGACTTCAGTTTGAAGCTCGCGATACATCCAGAACTTTTCGACGTCGCTCAACTGCGTCGCAACCATTGCATCTGCCGGCAATGCATCAATGGGCATTTCACCGTCGCCCTCGACAAGCAAGAACCATTCAGAAGTCGATGGCAGAGATGTGATGTTCTTAAACGCCGCGACTTCGTTTGCGGAACGTGCACTGAAGAGTTCCGCAGCAAGAAGCTGCGGGATCAGCGGCTGACAAAACTCAATTGCAGCATCAACGGACTTCATCGGTACCAAAGCAGTCCACACGGCGACGCGTGGAGAGTGCAACTGAACGCGCACTGCAGTGATAACACCCAGCGTGCCCTCGCTGCCGACAGCCAATCCGGTCACGTCCGGACCAGTGTTGTCTTTAGGCAACGAATTCAAGTGATCGAGAACTTCGCCGTCGCTCAAGACCATCTCAATGCCGAGCACTTGCGC
>JBDLPZ010000098.1:0-7547 GCA_039800825.1 Actinomycetota bacterium | reverse complement strand
GCGCGACGTGGGTACTCTCGAGAGCTACCACGAAGCACATATGGATCTTGTGTCCGTGCATCCTGTCTTCAATCTGTACAACCACCGCTGGCCGATTCTCAGCCACACGCCACCGCTTCCTCCAGCGAAATTCGTAGAAGGTGGGACAGCACACGAATCAATCATCGGCACTGGTTCGATTATTGCTGGTGCTCATGTGCGCAGCTCGGTTGTCGCTACTGACGTCGCGGTTCATGAAGGCGCCTACGTTGAAGGCTCAGTGCTCTTGCCCGGCGTGCGCATCGAGCGCGGTGCAGTAGTCCGCAATGCGATTATCGACAAGAACGTTGTTGTGCCGGCAGGCGTCAAGATCGGTGTCGATCTGGATGCAGATCGCCAGCACTACACCGTGAGCCAGACCGGAATCGTCGCAATCGGTAAGGGCGCGACCGTCCACTTCTAAGCGCTACAAGAAATTACGCCAGCGCGTCGGCACTGTGTTCTACAGTGAAGGCGCGCTGACTGCTTAGTTGGCCAGACTGCTTGATAGGCCGATGAAAAACCACGAACTGCCCTGGCTTCAATCGCGCCGGCGGCAACAAGCTGTGAGAGTTGTCAGCAATCGTGCGCATAATCGTTGGGATGACCGGCCGATGCGATGAAATCACGAGTGGCTGTGCCACAGCCATCAGCTCGCGAGTGCGCTCCTCGGTGCGCTGCGGGTTCTCCTCGAATCCAAACTCGCTGAGTGCCGGCTCGCGGTGCAACTGATGAGGCGCTACGACTAGTGGACTGACCGTGTCCACGCAGCGCTTGGCAGGTGATGAATAGGCAGTAGTGATGCCGTACGCCGCCATCGCTCGCGCGACCATATGCGTGTACTCATCGCCTTCGTCTGTGAGCGGTCGCTCATGATCATGCGGAGGTCGACCATCGAAGCGTTCACTAAAGGCTGCGCGCTTCTCTGCCTTCGCATGCCGAAGCACAATCAGCGGACTGGTGTTGCGGCGGCGCTCAAGTGCCTGTGCGACGACACCGACATCCTGCGAGTACGTGAGCAGCCCTTCGACCCGATGCGCCCTCACCCAACGCAGCTCATCCACTTCGTCATTCGGTTGCCAATGGAGTGGGGTATCACGGTCACCTGCATTAATCGCATCGTCCTGAACAGTGCCAATCCAATACGTGACTGACTTTGGCAGTCCCAGCGAGACGTAATGCAGCGGTTCTAGCTTTTGGCTGATGACGGCTTTAAAGCCCGTTTCTTCAAGAGTCTCACGGACAGCCGCGACGCATGCCAATTCGCCTGGATCGAGCTTGCCTTTTGGCAACGACCAGTCGTTTCGGTAGCCACGATGTACGAGCAAGACTTCAGTGCTACGACCTCGGCCTCGAAACAGCACCGTGCCTGCGGCTCTGACTGTCTTTTGATCAGACTTTGTCACGCTGAGATAGCCCGTTGGTGACGCGCGATTTGCACTTCTTGGTAATCCTGAAGCGGCACACCGTCGGCCTCGGTAATCCGCGACCACTCGCCATCAGCATCTAGCTCCCAACGAGCGATGTCTCGTGATGTCGCGAGGTCGAGCATGCGGGTGGTGTACGCGACATGCGCTGGTGTGCCGAGTGAAACCAATGTCTCCACTCGGCGATCGAGATTTCGATGCATGATGTCGGCTGAGCCAATCATGATGTCGGTGTCGCCGCCGTTGAGAAATTCGTAGGCGCGGCTGTGCTCGAGGAATCGGCCGAGGATCGAGACGACTCGAATGTTGTCTGACAACCCGGGCACACCTGGCTTCAGTGCGCAGATGCCACGCACCACGAGTTCGACTTCAACGCCTGCCTGCGAAGCGCGGTACAGAGCATCGATAATCGATTCATCAACGAGCGCATTGCACTTGAATCTGATTCGAGCTGGTCGCCCTGCGAGCTTGTTGGTAATTTCGCGTTCGATCTTTTCGATCAAGCCTGGACGCACACTCGCTGGCGCGACCAGGAGGCGGTTGTATTCCGCACCAATCGCATAACCGGACAGGACATTAAAAAGCGTCGCGACGTCGGCGGTGACTTGTGGATCGGTCGTCAACAAACCGAAGTCTTCGTACAAGCGAGCAGTCTTCGGGTGATAGTTACCGGTGCCGAAGTGGACGTAACGGCGCAGCACATCGCCATCGTCGCGAACGACCATTGAGAGTTTGCAGTGGGTCTTGAGGCCGACCACGCCGTACACAACGTGCACGCCCGCCTCTTCAAGCTGTCGAGCCCATTCAATGTTGGCTTCTTCATCAAAGCGGGCCTTGATTTCGACCAGCGCAAGAACTTGCTTGCCCCACTCGGCCGCTTCAATCAGCGCCTGCACGATTGGTGAATCGCCAGAGGTGCGGTACAGCGTTTGCTTAATAGCGAGCACCTGCGGATCGCGAGCGGCTTGTTCCAAGAACAACTGCACGCTCGTCGAAAAAGAATCGTATGGATGGTGGAGCAAGATGTCGCCCGAGCGCATTGCCTCGAGAACATTCGGCTCGCTCGCTGACTCCACGCCTGCCAGGGACGTGCTGGTCTTAGGTACAAACGCGGGGAATTTGAGTTCGTCGCGCTTGAGATCTACGAGTGAATTCAGACCACGAAGATCAAGTGGCCAAGGCAGTTGGAAGAGCTCCGCCTGATCGACTTCAAGTTCATCAATCAGCAGCGCGAGAATCTCTGGATCCATCGTCTCTTCGACTTCGAGACGCACTGGTGGACCGAAGCGGCGACGCATGAGTTCGCGTTCCATCGCAGCGAGCAAGTTTTCGGCGTCGTCTTCTTCGACTTCGACATCTTCGTTGCGAGTGACGCGGAAAGTGTGATGTTGCAGGATTTCCATTCCCGGAAAAAGCATGTGCAAATGCGCCGCAATCACGTCTTCGAGCGGCACGAACTCAGCCCGCGTCTCAGAAGTACGAACGAATCGCTCCATCGCTGGCGGAACTTTGACGCGAGCAAACAAGACGGCTTGGGTCAGTGGATTGCGCACGGAGACAGCGAGGTTGAGCGACAGACCAGAGATATAGGGGAACGGATGCGAGGGATCGACCGCCAGTGGAGTCAGAACTGGAAATACCTTGTTCTGGAACCACGTCGAGACTCGAGCCTGGTCCTTGAGATCCACATCCGCCCAACGCACGATGCTGATTCCATGCGTCGAGAGCTCCGGCAGGACCAACGTCTGAAGGATGCGGGACTGCTCGGCCGACAATTCGTGCGCGCGAAGTAGAACGTCCCGGTGAGTCTCGCGCGGAAGTTTGCCACTCACGGATCGCGTCGCGATGCCTGCGGCGATGCGGCGCTTGAGTCCGGCCACGCGGACCATGAAGAACTCGTCGAGGTTGTTCGTGAAGATTGAGAGGAAGCGAGCTCGCTCGAGCGCAGGGAGGTCTGGCGTCTGGGCCAGCTCCAGCACACGCTGATTGAAGGCGAGCCATGAGAGCTCTCGATCGAGAAATCGATCGGCGGGAAGACTTTCAGTCATAGCCGCACCTTTCCATATACAGGTGAACAGTTCGAGAACTGCAGGTACACAAAAAGCGCCAGACTGAGTCTGACGCTTTCAGCGACCCCGACGGGACTCGAACCCGCGACCTTCGCCGTGACAGGGCGACGCGCTAACCAACTGCGCTACGGGGCCTTGTTGTAAACAAGACCTTGCTTGCGTACCCCCAACGGGATTCGAACCCGTGCTACCGCCGTGAAAGGGCGGCGTCCTAGGCCGCTAGACGATGGGGGCCGGACATTCGATCTCGTGGAGAGGCGAAGCAGGCGGAAGGGTACGCGGTTGACCGCCTGAGTCCAAATTGGGGTCGGGATTCAGACTTCTCAGACCGTGCAACGGCCGTGTGGACGCGAAAAAGCAGAAAGACCGAGCCTCGGGGGTCTCGGTCTTTCACGCTGGTGGCCAGGGACAGGATCGAACTGTCGACCTTCCACTTTTCAGGCGGACGCTCGTACCAACTGAGCTACCTGGCCAGCGGTCGCGAATAGTAGAACATGCCTTGGCTCCGCTGCTAATCGCCTCCACAGGTTGGACCAGGTGGCACGATGCGCCCATGTTTGAGGTGAATACGCAGATGCCAGCTGACGGCGAATTCACGCTCACTCTGGGCTCAATGGGAGCCGACATCCTCGTTTCCGCCATGCGTCCGCTCGGTCAGGGACATATGACGCTCCACGGCCACCTACAAGATGGCAAGTTGACCACTGTCGAGGCAGTGTTCGGCGCTTCCCACCGTGGCGACGAGAAATTGCTTGAGCAACGCGATTTTCGCCAAGGGCTTTCGCTGATTAATCGGCACAACTGGCTTACTCCGGTTGCAGCGGAAATCGCCTACGCCCAGGCCTGCGAAGAATTGATGGGCCTAACTCCCCCGCCACGGGCGCTTGCACTTCGAGAACTCGTACTAGAGCTTCAAAACGCCACCGGCTGGCTGCAGCTGCTGGCTGCGGTTGAGCAGTCGTCACCATTGCTTATAGCGCGAGAGTCACTCGTCGAACTGACCGAACGCATCACTGGCGCGCGATTGCACGTCTCGTTTATCCGGCTCGGCGGCGTCGCCTCGGATGTGAGCGAAGACGGCGTCGCAGACATCCTGACGGCGACTGCGAATATCGATCTCAGCACTGCGTCTGTTCAGGACGCTGACATGGCGCGCGTGGTCATTGATCACCTCAACCAAGTTCGTGCGCTCGCAGAAACGCTTAAGGACATCGAAGGCGCGATTGCGGTTACTTTGCCGAAGGTGGTGCGAGTGCCTGTCGGACAGGCCTATGCGGAGTGCATCGCCACGACAGGCCGGGTCGGAGTGTGGGTACACAGCGACGGCGCAAAGTCGCCACTGCGTGTGGGACTCAAAGCGCCCTCACTGATGACAATTGATAGCTGGTCTCGAAACGCTGTCGGCGCATCACTAGACGATGCTCTCAACGAACTACTTCGCCTTCCTATCTGCTACGGAGAGATCGAGCGATGACCGACTTCTTTCGCCCACAGCGCGGCACGAGTGAGAACGCAGGCACAATTGCGATCGCGCTCTGGTTGGCGCTGACGGCCATGTTGATTCTCCCGTACTTCGTCTCGACGCTGTTTGATTCGTTGCTCGGCGATGAGCCTTGGCAATCACTCACTGTCTCGTTTTCCACAACCATTCCGCTGCTTGCTGTGACTCTGTGCGCGCCACTTCTATACAGACGGCGAGTACTCAGCCTCATCACGTCTGCGCACAAATTCCGTTGGAATTTGTTGCTATTGGGCGTCGCGGTGTGGGGATCGCTGCTAACGATCGGCACGCTTGTTGGAGTGCTTCTCTCGCCAGGTGAGCTCGTGTGGAACTTCACCGCGAGCGAGTTCGTGCCGATGGCACTTGTCTGTGCGCTACTCATTCCGATTCAAATCTCGTCAGAGGAATTGTTCTACCGCGGATTGATTCCACAAGCTCTCGGGCGAGCAATCAAGAGTGATTCCGTAGTAATCGCACTCACAACATTGTTGTTTGCGCTGCCACACCTTCTCAATCCAGAAGCACAAGAAGCGCCGGGCCTTGCGTTGATTGCCTATGCAGCTATCAGCCTTGGTTGGGCGGTAGCGGCCCAGAAATGGGGCGGTCTCGAAATCACTCTCGGCGCGCACTTAATCAACAACGTGTTCGGGATCTTGATTGTTGGCTACTCGAATGCCGTGGTCGCCACATCACCGCTGTGGCAAGGGCCCGCACCAGACCTGGCAATTACCGCGGTCAGCTCAGTTGTTACGTGTGCTGCGTGGTTTGCGATCTTGCATTTCATCGCACAAAAAAGGCCGTCACTGCTTCAGCGGTGACGGCCTAAGACGAACTCAACTCAGGTCTGCGAAGGAACCGCTGTGTCCGTTGACGTTGGAGTCGCTGTCACAGTGTCTGTCGATGTCGGCGTAGCGGCGACCGTACCGGCTGCCGTAATAGTCGGGATTGGTTCAACTGTCGGACCACCAGTCGGAGTCGCAGTCGGAGTGCCAGTAGCGCTCACCGTGCCACCACCATCGGCGGTAGGCAGACCAGGGCTTGAGGCATAAATCGTGACGGCAGGCAATGTCTTGATGACAATCTCGCCAGCTGCAGTCTTAGTGACATATGCGATGACCGTCTTGGTGCCATCTGCTGATTCGACGACCTGCATCTCGGGAGCTGGTGGAGCGAGCTGTGCGAAATCCAGTCCTTCAGGTGAAATACCCGAGGTGGCAAGAATTTGGAAGTTGATTGCGGCGGCAGCGCCAGCAGCGGTCAGCACAGATACTGCTGTGAAGACGACTTTCATCCTGATTGCCATGGCACACCTCCAATGGCTAAAAAGTACCGCCGCGAAACGCTCCCGCGATAGGGAAATTGGCCCCATTTATCCAATGTTCAGCCAAGAGATAAAGAACACCTGCCACATAGCCCAAAAAACCGTGGGCAATCGTCACAGAGACAGGCAAGATGTACCTCATGAGAATCTTGCTCGTAGAAGACGACCCAGCCGTTGCTAGCGGCCTATCCGATGGTTTGCGCCTTGCTGGCTTCGAAGTGCACCACGTCACCACCGGAAACGAAGGCGCCCAGTACGCCCTCGGAACCAACCCGCCTGATGTAGTGCTCCTCGACCTTGGCCTCCCGGACCGCGATGGCTACGACGTCTGCCGCGAAATTCGTGCCACGTCCAGCGTTCCCATCATCGTGGTGAGCGCACGTGATGACGAAATCGATCGTGTTGTCGGTCTCGAGCTCGGCGCGGATGATTACCTGAGCAAGCCTTTCGGAGTGCGCGAGCTCATCGCTCGTATTCGTGCCGTTACCCGTCGCACGACGCCGGATACTGCTGGTGACCGCCACGAAGCTCAGCACATTGGTTCTCTCATGATCGATCGTCGCACTCAGCGAGTTTTCGTCGGTGAAGAGGAAATCCATCTGACTGCAACCGAATTTGAGCTCCTCAGCACGCTCGCCGAAGACCCAGGCGCAGTTCTCCGCCGCACCGAGCTTCTCGAGCGCGTCTGGGATACAGCCTTGTATGTGACGCCAAAGACCGTTGATGCCCACATCGCCGCGATTCGCAAGAAGATCGGCCATCCAGAGTGGATTGAATCCAAGCGCGGAGTCGGATTCCGTCTAGATATCGCTTGATAGATTCGCTCCTGTGCGCAGACGGCTAATTGGGGCATTCCTCAGCATCATCATTTTGATGCTCGTGGTTCAAGATGTGCCTCTTTTCGGCTACCTCGACGAGATGGAGCACACCCAGATTTACACGTCTCTCGAGCGAGATGCGTGGCGACTGGCCGACAACATCGACACCGGAATTGAAGATGAGAACTTCGCTGGTGTTACGAGCATCTTGCAGAACTACATCAACCGAGCTGAGTCGGGTGCGCGCGTCATCGTGACGGATGCTTCTGGCGTCGTCGTCGCGACCTCCGATGGTCTCGACATCGGTGAGGACTACACGAACAGACCTGAAGTAGTCGCTGCAATCAGTGGCCAAGCGGCGACCGGCGAACGCCAGTCAGAGACGCTGAACGA
>JBDLPZ010000097.1:0-3053 GCA_039800825.1 Actinomycetota bacterium | reverse complement strand
AATCAAACGGCACCCTGATTGAGCACAGCGGAAGCGTTAGTACGGCTGATTGGGCTGCACGCAACATCCACTTCGGTATTCGCGAACACGGTATGGGTGGCATTCTCAACGGCTTGGCCCTCGGCGGACTTCGCCCGTACGGCGCTACCTTCTTGGTCTTCAGCGACTACATGCGCGGTTCTGTACGCCTCTCAGCGTTGATGGACCTGCCCGTGACCTACGTCTGGACCCACGACTCAATCGGTCTCGGTGAAGATGGTCCAACCCATCAGCCTGTCGAGCACCTCGCGAGCCTGCGCCTGATGCCGAACTTCGCTGTTGTACGCCCAGCTGACGGCAACGAAACGGCAGCAGCTTGGCTCGAGATTCTCCGCCGTTCAGCAGCGGCAGGTATCGTCCTGAGCCGTCAAGACCTTGCAACTGTGACCGACTCAAAGTCTGCGATTACCAACGTTGCCATGGGTGGCTACGTGCTCAAGTCGGCAGCCGATCCAGCAGCAGTCATCATCGCAACCGGATCAGAAGTTGCTCTCGCACTGGAAGCAGCAGACATGCTTTCTAACGCAGGTACCGCCGTGCAAGTTGTCTCGATGCCTTGCGTTGAGTGGTTCGAAGACCAGAACGATGACTACATCGAGTCTGTGTTGCCTGCTGGCGTTCCAGTAGTCGCGGTTGAGGCCGGCGCTACTGCAACTTGGTACAAGTACGCGGACACCGTGATTGGTATTGATCGCTTCGGAGCTTCCGCTGCGCCATCAGTTCTATTCGCTGAATGCGGTGTCACCACAGACGCTGTTGTTGCCGCCGTCGAAAGCCTGATTGAGTAGATTTCGATACAACAAAAGAGGGAGTGCGATGCACTCCCTCTTTTGTTTGCTTAAGCAATCGTTTGGTAAATCAGCCGCCGAGTTCTTCGCGGAGCTTGCCCAGAGCCTCATGCAAGATTGAGGCGCCTTCGAAATCCGAACGGCGTTCCTTCACGTACGCAAGGTGAGTCTTGTAAGGCTCATTCTTTGGGGCACGTGGCGGGTTGTCCTTGTCTTGACCGGCAGGAAGACCACAGCGTGGGCAGTCCCAGAGATCTGGGTAGCTCTCGACTTCCTGAGCGAAAGCAACACGCGATTCGTGACCATCCGCACACCAGTACGAAACACGAATCTTGGGTACGGATTGGCCGCGCTCGGACTCACCGAGCGGACCTGCGCCAACGCGGCTACCGCGGATAGCTGCACCTGCCATGTTTAACCCTGCGCCTTCAGGAACAGGCTGAGACCGACGATCAAAGCGACCCACAGAAGTGTGAGACCGATTGTGATGCGGTTGAGGTTACGTTCAGCCACGCTGGAGCCGCCGACAGACGATGACACGCCGCCACCGAACATGTCGGAGAGGCCGCCACCGCGTCCACGGTGAAGCAGGACAAGAACGATGAGCAGAGCGCTCACCAGGATTAGGGCGATACTAAGAGCTAATTGCACGGGCGGACTCTACCTCTAGAACCTGTCATTCAGCTGCCGGATGGAGACGGAAGCGGGCAATAGCCACAAATTCGTCTGCATCGAGGCTCGCGCCGCCAATCAGCGCGCCATCGACGTCTGGCTTGGCCATGATCGAAGCGATGTTGTTGGCCTTGACTGAACCGCCATAAAGAACGCGAACCTGGTCTGCCGCGGCTTCGCCGAGGTTCTGGCGAACCCAAACGCGAATCGCTTCGCAGACCTCCTGTGCGTCCTCCGGAGTAGCTACTTCACCAGTGCCGATAGCCCAGACAGGTTCGTAAGCGATAACCAGCGCAGCAACCTGCTCAGCTGAAAGGTCAGCAAGGCTGCCTGCAACCTGAGCAAGGGTGTACGAAACCTGATCTGCGGCCTTGCGGATCTCAAGTGGCTCACCGACGCATACGACAGGAACTAGTCCGTGACGGATCGCCGCCTTGGTCTTAGCGTTGACGACAGCGTCTGATTCTGCATGGTACTGACGACGCTCTGAGTGGCCGATGACTGCGTAGGTGCAGCCGAGCTTGGAGAGCATCGCACCGCTGATCTCGCCGGTGTACGCACCAGAATCAAATGCGCTGATGTCCTGTGCGCCGTACTGCAGACGCAGTCCGTCACCATGAACCAGCGACTCGACGCTGCGAATATCGGTGAATGGTGGGATGACGGCAACGTCGACAGAATCGAAATCTTCGCCATTGAGCGCGAACGCCAACTTCTGGGTCAATGCAATCGCCTCAATGTGATTGAGGTTCATCTTCCAGTTACCAGCCATAAGTGGCTTACGAGCGACGCTCATTAGTCCTCCAGAACCGAGATGCCTGGCAGGTTCTTGCCCTCGAGGAATTCGAGAGAAGCGCCGCCGCCAGTTGAGATATGGGTAAAGCCAGATTCGCCAATGCCGAGGACTCGTACGGCAGCCGCGCTATCGCCACCGCCGACAACGGTCATGCCATCAACGGTTGTGATTGCCTGAGCAACGGTCTTCGTACCGTTTGCGAAAGCTTCCATTTCGAACACGCCCATAGGGCCGTTCCACACGACGGTCTTTGAGGCTTTGATCGCCGCTGCGAAATCTTCAACGGCCTTCGGACCGATATCGAGGCCGAGCCAGCCATCTGGAATCGAGTCCGCAGAGACAATCTGAGTGTTTGCATCAGCCGCAAAGGCGTCCGCAACAACGATGTCCTGAGGAAGGAGCAGCGTGACACCGCGAGCTGCAGCATCAGTCATGAAACCCTTGACCGTCTCAATCTGATCCGCTTCAAGCAAAGAATTGCCGACGCTGTGGCCCTGGGCAGCAAGGAACGTAAAGCACATGCCGCCACCGATGATCAATGTATCCACCTTGGTGAGCAAGTGTGCGATCACGCCGAGCTTGTCAGAAACCTTTGAACCACCGAGCACAACCGTGTACGGACGATCTGGATCGTCAAGCACCTTGCGGAAGACTTTGGTCTCGGCCTCGACGAGCAGACCTGCCGCGTGTGGCAGCAGACGAGCGACATCGGTCACCGATGCCTGCTCGCGGTGGACCACGCCGAAGCCGTCCGAGAC
>JBDLPZ010000096.1:0-6459 GCA_039800825.1 Actinomycetota bacterium | reverse complement strand
GGTCAATCTCGCGATCGAGAATCATCTGAACGATGGTCTTCTCACCGTTAGGGCCTTCGCCTTCAGACAGCTTGCGGACAACCCTGGCCTCGACACCGTTACGACGAAGCACTTCGGCGGTGCCGGCGGTGGCGTACAGCTCAAAGCCGAGGTCAGCCAATCTCTTCACCGGGAAGATCATCGAGCGCTTGTCGCGGTCAGCGACCGACACGAAGATGCGACCAGAGGTCGGCAACCCCTTCGATGAAGCGGCCAGCTGTGACTTCGCAAACGCCACTCCGAACGTGTCGTCGATGCCCATGACTTCGCCAGTCGACTTCATCTCTGGACCGAGCACGGTGTCAACACCATGGAAACGACTGAACGGAAGCACAGCTTCCTTCACCGCTACTGGTGCGCCTGCCGGAACGTTCGCGGCGTCGCCGACTGCTGGCAGCATGCCGCTAGAGCGGAGATCTGCAATCGTCTCGCCGAGTGCAATGCGAGCTGCCGCCTTAGCGAGCTGCACCGCGGTTGCCTTAGCGACGAACGGAACGGTGCGGCTGGCGCGAGGGTTAGCCTCGAGCACATAGAGAACATCTGACGACAGTGCGAACTGGATGTTGATGAGACCACGAACATTGACACCGCGAGCAATGGCTTCAGTGCTGCGGCGAATTCGCTCAATCTCAGCTTGGCCCAAAGTCAACGGCGGCAGAGAACAAGCAGAGTCACCTGAGTGAATGCCGGCCTCTTCGATGTGTTCCATGACGCCACCGAGGTAGAGCTCGTTGCCATCGAACAATGCGTCGACGTCAATCTCGAGAGCATCGTCGAGGAAACGGTCGACGAGAACAGGACGGCCTGGCTCAACCATGGTCGCCTTCTCGAGGTAACCCTCGAGCGCTTGCTCGTCGTACACGATTTCCATGCCTCGGCCACCAAGCACGTATGACGGACGCACAAGAACCGGGTAGCCGATTTCTGCAGCAATGTCTTTGGCCTCAGCAAACGACGTAGCCATGCCGTACTTCGGCGCTGGCAGACCAGCGTCCACGAGGACCTGACCGAAAGCACCGCGGTCTTCTGCAAGGTGGATCGATTCCGGCGTCGTACCCAAGATTGGAACACCCGCATCCTTGAGATCTTGCGCGAGACCGAGAGGCGTCTGACCGCCGAGCTGGCAGATCACACCGAGGACTGGACCTGCTTGCTGTTCAGCGTGAATGACTTCGAGAACATCTTCGAGAGTCAGTGGTTCGAAGTACAAACGATCTGACGTGTCATAGTCGGTCGAGACAGTCTCAGGGTTGCAGTTGACCATGATGGTCTCGTAACCAGCATCCCGAAGAGTCATCGCAGCATGAACACATGAGTAGTCGAACTCGATGCCCTGACCAATGCGGTTTGGTCCGCTGCCGAGGATGATGACCGCCGGCTTGGTGCGTGGCGCAACTTCGGTCTCGAAGTCGTAGGACGAGTAGTGATACGGCGTCTTGGCCGCGAACTCAGCAGCGCATGTGTCCACTGTCTTGTAGACAGGGCGAAGACCGAGGGCGATTCGCTGAGCACGCGCGTCAGCTGTGCTGACGCCACGCAGCTGTGCAATCTGCGCATCGGAGAAGCCATTGCGCTTGGCACGGCGCAAGATGTCGAGCGTCAGTTCGCTGGCCGACCGAATCGCATCTGCTTGCTCGTTGATGAGTTGAATCTGCTGAAGGAACCAAGGATCGATCTTGGTGGCCTCGTGCACCTGTTCGATGCTCGCGCCCGCCCAGAGTGCCAGCTGAACTTCACGAAGACGGCCATCGCGTGGGACCGGCATAGTCGACAGCAGATGCGCGACATCGACATCCGACTTGGATGCTGGCCAGGCGAATGGAGCTTCGCGACGTTCGATCGAGCGCAACGCCTTCTGAAGAGCTTCAGCGAAATTGCGGCCGATGGCCATTGCTTCGCCGACTGACTTCATGTGTGTCGTCAAAGTCGCATCAGCCTGAGGGAACTTCTCGAAGGCGAAGCGTGGAACCTTGACGACGATGTAATCGAGAGTCGGCTCGAAAGACGCTGGCGTTTCCTTAGTGATGTCGTTTGGAATTTCGTCCAGGGTGTAACCGATAGCCAATCGAGCAGCAATCTTGGCGATTGGGAAGCCCGTCGCCTTCGATGCGAGTGCAGATGAGCGGCTCACACGCGGATTCATTTCAATGACGATCATGCGCCCGTCAGCAGGATTGATGGCGAACTGAATATTGCAGCCACCAGTGTCGACACCCACTTCGCGAATGACGGCAATGCCGACATCGCGCATGTGCTGGAACTCACGGTCGGTCAGCGTGAGCGAAGGCGCCACCGTGATTGAGTCACCGGTATGCACGCCCATTGGGTCGATGTTTTCGATAGAGCAGACGACCACGACGTTGTCGTTGCGGTCGCGCATGAGCTCAAGCTCGTATTCCTTCCAACCGAGAATGCTCTCTTCAAGAAGCACTTCAGTGGTTGGGCTGGCCTGGAGACCAGCGCTCGCAATCGTGCGCAGCTGTTCTTCGTTGTACGCAAAGCCCGATCCTGAGCCACCCATGGTGAAAGACGGACGAACGACAACTGGGTAACCCAGCACCTCGACTGCCTCGAGCACCTCGTCGAGGGAATGGCAGATCGCTGAGCGAGCTGACTCGGCGCCGATCTTGGCAACGATCTTCTTGAACTTCTCGCGGTTCTCGCCGCGCTCGATGGCTTCGACATCAGCGCCGATGAGCTCGACGTTGTACTTCTCGAGAACGCCGTTGTAGTGCAACGCCATCGCAGTGTTGAGCGCAGTCTGACCACCGAGAGTCGGCAACAGTGCGTCTGGACGCTCTTTAGCGATGATCTTTTCGACAACGTCTGGCGTGATTGGCTCGACGTACGTCGCATCTGCGAACTCTGGGTCCGTCATGATGGTTGCAGGGTTGCTGTTGACCAGAACAACTCGGATGCCTTCAGCGCGCAGAATGCGGCAAGCCTGGGTGCCCGAGTAGTCGAACTCGCATGCCTGGCCGATGACGATTGGACCAGAACCAATCACCATCACGCTCTTGATATCAGTACGACGTGGCATTAGCGAGCACCATCCATTAGTTCACAGAAACGATCAAACAAGTAAGCAGAGTCGTGCGGACCGGCCGCAGCTTCAGGGTGGTACTGAACCGAAAACGCAGGTACGTCGAGGCACTGCAAACCTTCAACGACAGCATCGTTAAGGCACACATGGCTCACGATGACGCGTCCGTAGCTGGTCTGCGCTTCGCCTTCGAGCGGCGCATCGACCGCGAAACCGTGGTTATGAGCCGTCACTTCGACCTTGCCAGTCGTGCGATCCTGTACAGGCTGGTTGATGCCGCGGTGGCCGTACTTGAGCTTGTACGTCTCAAAACCGAGTGCGCGTCCGAGGATTTGATTGCCGAAGCAGATGCCGAAGAACGGGCGCTTGGCAGCCAGCGTCGCTTGGGCAAGTTCCATCGCGTGGTTGGCCGTGGCCGGGTCGCCGGGACCGTTCGAAAAGAACACGCCGTCAACGCCAATCTTGAGAAGTTCGTCAGCGGTGATGTTCGCGGGTACAACGTGAACTTCGATCCCGCGAGCCGCCATCATTTCTGGAGTCATCGCTTTGATACCGAGGTCGACGGCAGCAACGGTGTACTTCTTCTCCCCCACTGCAGGAACGACATATGTCTCGGCAGTGGTGACGTCGGCGGAGAGGTCGGCGCCCTTCATGAGCGGGCTGGCCTTGACCTGGGCGAGCAAATCTTCGAGAGGTGCGGTGGCCGCGTCACCAGAGAAGAGACCAACGCGCATTGCGCCGGTTTCGCGCAAGTGACGAGTGATGGCACGGGTGTCGACTTCGGCGACGCCAACGACGCCGTATTTCTTGAGTTCGTCTTCGAGCGACGATTCGGCGCGCCAGTTGGAGACGTTTGGCGAAGGTTCGCGCACAACGAAACCGCTCACCCAGATTCGGCTCGACTCTTCGTCAGTCGTGTTCATGCCCGTATTGCCGATATGCGGTGCCGTCATGATGACGACCTGGCGGTGGTACGACGGATCTGTCAGCGTCTCTTGGTAGCCCGACATACCGGTAGAGAACACGGCCTCACCAAACGCAGTGCCGATGGCACCGAAACCAACGCCATGGAAGGCGCGCCCATCTTCAAGAACTAATACCGCTGGAACGCTCACGCGCCACTCTCCTGTTTCGCCATCATCTTCAACATCTTCACATGTCCTTCGGTCGAGTCAGCTCTGAAGCCACACTCCACAAACACATCCCCCAGCTTCCACGTCAGCACAACGATGCCATCTCGCTCGAATGCGCGTCCCGCGATTGCGCGATCCGCTCGCACACCGATGAGATCCACGTTAGGCACGAAGAAAGACAGTGCGCCAGTGCGTTCAATAGCGACGCCTTTGCGGCCCCACTTCACCACTGCGCGACTCGGCACACCCAAGGTGTGCACTGTGATTCTGGTGAGCCAGGCACCGGCCACAGACGTTGCAAGGAATCGTCCAGCGACTTCATGATCTGCGACGAAGTCAGCGGGAATCGACAGCGGAGACTCGATCTCGGACTGAACAGACTGCTTCTTAAGCCATGAGCGGCGCATCATCCACACGGCACCAATCACGACCGCGATGAAAACCAACACGAGCAAAGTGCGGGGACCCACACTCGTGACTTCAGCAGATTGGGCCAGAATCACTGAGCCACCTCAAAGGTGGTTTTGCCACGAAGCATCGTGCGGACAACCCGACCCTGCAGAACTTCGCCATGGAATGGATTGTTGCGGGATTTCGACGCAGTTTCCGAACGTTCGACGGTGTACGACGCCGATGGGTCGATAAGCGCGAAGTTGGCAGGTGCTCCAACTGCGATCTCGCGGCCGTGAGACTCAGCAACGCGGCCGATAGCTGCCGGATTCGACGACATCACACGAGCGACATCTGCCCAGGTCATGCGACCTGTGCTGACCATCGTCGTCGCGACAATCGACAATGCGGTCTCGAGCCCAACCATGCCGAAGGCAGCAGCAGACCATTCACAGTCTTTGTCTTCGATGGCATGGGGAGCGTGGTCAGTCGCGACGATGTCGATCGTGCCGTCAGCGAGAGCTTCACGAAGCGCCAAGACATCTGCCTCGGTGCGCAAAGGCGGGTTGACCTTGAAGACAGGGTCGTAGGTGCGAGCAGTTTCGTCAGTAAGCAAAAGATGGTGCGGAGTCACTTCCGCAGTCACGTTGATCCCGCGCGATTTGGCCCAGCGCACAATCTCGACGCTGCCTGCGGTCGAGAGGTGACAGATATGAAGTCGGGCACCGACATGCTCTGCCAGCAACACGTCGCGAGCGATGATCGCTTCTTCAGCGACAGCAGGCCAACCACGAAGACCGAGGACGCTGCTAACGACGCCTTCGTTCATCTGAGCATCTTCAGTGAGTCGAGGCTCCTGAGCATGCTGAGCGATGACACCATCAAACGCCTTTACGTATTCGAGGGCCCGGCGCATGAGAACCGCGTCAGAGACGCACTTGCCGTCATCAGAGAACACGCGTACTCGAGCTGCCGAATCTGCCATCGCACCGAGCTCTGCCAGCGATTCGCCCTTAAGCCCCTGTGTCACTGCACCGACCGGGAACACATCGCAGTGACCAGACTCCTGGCCAAGGCGCCACACTTGCTCGACCACACCTGCGGTATCAGCCACTGGAGTGGTGTTGGCCATCGCGTGGACGGCAGTGAAACCTCCACCGGCGGCAGCGAGCGTGCCTGTGTCGACCGTCTCGGCATCTTCGCGGCCTGGCTCTCGCAAGTGGGTGTGCAGATCAACCAAACCTGGGAGCAGCACAAGGTCAGATGCGTCAATCACTGTCTCTGCGTCGAGCGAATTTGGTGCTGCAATTGCAGCAATTACTCCATCGACAACACTGATGTCTGCCGCGGTCTCACCGAGAATTGATGCGTTGCGAATAACCAAGCTCATGCTGAAGCTCCTGCCAAGTCAGTGCCACCAAGGGCCATGTACAGAACTGCCATTCGAACGCTGACACCATTGGTGACTTGCTCGACGATAACGCTGCGCTGGCTGTCGGCAGCGTCTGCGGAAATTTCAAGACCACGGTTCATCGGGCCGGGATGCATCACGATGCCATGCGGCGCCAAAAGCGAGGCGCGACGCTGATCGAGCCCGTAACGACGGCTGTATTCCTGTGGGCTCGGGAAGAATGCTGCGTTCATACGCTCACGCTGAACCCGAAGCATCATCACTGCATCTTTGCCAACGAGTGCGCTGTCGAGGTCATAAGAAAACTCACACGGCCAGCTTTCGACACCCACAGGCAACAGGGTCGGTGGCGCTACCAACGTGACTTTCGCACCGAGAGTGTTGAGTAGCAGCACATTGCTTCGAGCCACGCGTGAGTGCAAAACATCGCCCACGATGGCGAT
>JBDLPZ010000095.1:0-4311 GCA_039800825.1 Actinomycetota bacterium | reverse complement strand
GCTACGACTCGTTGTTACGGCGAGCGGCCTCGACAAGGGTGCGCTGCTCGCTGAGGACATCGTTGAGGTCAATCATGTCGGCTCGCTGATCGAAGAGACCACTCACAAGCCCAGCGCTGAGTCTGAGCTGCACGCACGCATCGCATCACTCACTGGCGCCGGCGCTGTCGTGCACGTGCACAACGTGGCATCTGTGCTCGCTGGTGAACTGTTCCCGAGCGGCGTCACCCTGAGCGAGATCGAAATGCTCAAGGGCATCGGCCGTCCAGCGCATGACATCGAGACGACCATCCCTGTCATTCGCAATTCTCAGGACATGCTGCAGCTGGGCAATTGGTTTGAGGATGCTTTCAATCCCGAGGTGCCAGTCGTGATTGTTGCGGGTCATGGTCTGTATGTCTGGGGTAAGACGGTCCGCCAGGCGCGCCACTTCACTGAAGCGGCCGACTGGTTGCTGGAACTCGCAGTCGCCCGCAAGCGTTAATAGCGCACACAAAAGGTCAGGGCCCTCAGCGTTCTGGGGGGACGTTGAGAGCACCTGACTCAAAAAGTGTAGCGCACTTTCAGGCGTATCGAAAGCGTTGTAGCCTCCGTGCTGTGAGCGCCGCGAAGCCGAAATTACAACCTAGTCGGCAGTCGCGTGCTCAGCGCACGGATGAGCTCATTAGGCGCGCTGCCCTGGAACTTCTGGCTGAAGAGGGCTACTCAGCACTGGCATTTACCCGCATCTCGGAGCGGGCCGGAGTGTCGCGCCGCCCGGTTCACGATCGCTACGGCAATCGCACCGATATAGCGATGGATTTGTGGCGCAACATTGCCCAGGACCACCTAGCTGATGACTTGCTGAAACTTTTTGCCACATTTGAGTCTGAGGATCGCAGCCCTGAACGCTTCGTTGAAGCGATGCAGCGATACCTCACTCCTACTGAGGAACTTCTCGGCGTCATCGAGATTCTCGTCATAACGCAATTCGATTTGCGACTGCGCACGATGATTGCTGAGTCGGCGGCTGCGGTCTTCGAGCCCATGATTGAACATGACGGATCAGACGCTGCTATTCGCAAAGCAACCAAGCGGGCATACGTCGCTTCATTCGCATTGGGATTACTGCTCGTCGCAAGATTGCCTTCATCAGAACCTCTCGACATCTCACCTGACGCACGACGCCTCTATGACTCACTGATGCTCGACGCAGAGATGGTTGCGCTTCCAGAGCTCGCTGAACCGATGTTCGATGATGTCACCAGCTTCGAATCCGGCGATGCGATGCTGGACGCCCTTTTGCAGGCCGTGATTGATGAAGTTTCTGAAGTCGGCTTCGATGGAGCAACCACGATGCGTATTGCCCGTCGCGCCAGCGCATCTGAAGGCTACTTATTTAGTAAGTATGACTCCAAACTGGATTTGTTTGTAGACGCCGTGAAACGCAAGTCGGATATCCGGCTCAAGCTCAACAACGAGAAGTCGGCGGCGATTGCACAAGATCATGGGCAGCCAGTGGCTGACGCTCTGATGATTATTGAATCAATGCATCCAAGCTCCCCTCGACGTCGCGCAATTGCTCTCGAGAGGATGCGTATCGCTATGCACAATGCGGACATGCGTCGTGCGCACGCCGAATCTCTTGAAAACTTTGTCGCCAGTGTCCGTGAACAAGATCCAGATTGGGCGGCGCGAATGACACTAAGCCGGGCCCGCTTCGGTTATGCAGTTGGTGTCGGAGTAGCGGCTGTTCCGCTGCTGATGCCCAGTGCATGGCAGCTTCCATTCGATATCGCCACTCGCGCGTTCGCTGACTAGGAGTACTCATGAAGATTGCACTTGCGAACGATCATGCAGGTCTTGAACTGAAGAATGAGATTGCCGCGTGGCTCACCGCTCAGGGCCATGAGGTGGTCGATTTCGGTACGCACGCTTCTGACGCTGCGGATCTGCCTGACTTTGTGCTTCCTGCTGCGCAGGCGGTGTCGCGTGGCGAGGTAGATCGCGGGATCTTCGTCGACGGTGTCGGTTACGGCAGCGCGATGATCGCCAACAAGCTTCCCAAAGTGTTCGCTGCCGTCTGCCAGGACCCGTTTTGTGCAGAGCTTGCCCGCTCGCATTCGGATACCAATGTGCTGGCGCTCGGCGGCAAACTGATTGGCTCTGCAATCGCGATGGAAATTGTGCGTGTGTGGATGACGACGGACTGGCTTGGCCACGACCAAGAGAAGTACGCCCGTCGGGTCGCCAAAGTGGTCGAAATCGACCAAATGCACTGTTGTGACCCCAAGGATTGTTGCTAGTTCACAACGCCGATCCGCAGGCGCGCAGCAGTCTGCACCAATCCTTGGATGTTGTGGGCAAAAAGTCCCTTTGGTGTCCACGCTGGCGCGGTTAACGTTGCTCTATGCGCCAAAAACTCTCCGCAATCTTGGCCTGCTCGCTGATTCTTGCCCTGTTTGGGTTTGTTCCAGCTGCCCAGGCTGCTTCCCCTGCAACCGTCGCTAACGGCATTTCGACGACAGATCTCAATGCCATCGGCATGACGCCGACGTTGTTGGCGCAAGATCTCGCAGGCGCAGGGGTGACTGTCTCGAACGTCAAGTTCACCGGCGCCAACGCTCAGGCCGGCCGCATTCACATCGTCGACCCTGCAGTGGTCTCATTCAACGACGGCATCATCTTGTCGTCCGGAGATATCGCTAACGTGATCGGACCGAACAAGTCCGAAGGCATCACGGGCGACATGGCGGGCAGCAGCGATCCAGACCTCAACGCGCTCATCGCGAACACCCAGACCGTTTACCCCATGACTTTCGATGCGACCGTTCTCGAGTTCGACTTCGTGCCGACCGCCAACACTGTTTACTTCACGTACGTGTTCGGCTCCGACGAGTACATGGAGTGGGTCAACCTCTTCAACGATGTTTTCGCCTTCTACATCAACGGCACCAACTGTGCGACCGTCGGCGCCGATCACTCGATCTCAATCGACACGATCAACGCCAACGTCAACAGCAATCTCTACCGCGACAACTCGATGTGGAACCCACCGACCAATCCACTCAACATCGAGACTGACGGCTTGACCGTCGAAATGATCTGCACTGCGACCGTCACGCCGAACGCGACTAACCACATCAAGCTCGCTATCGCAGACACCAGCGATCAGATTCTCGACTCAGTCGTCATGCTCAAGACTGCTAGCTTCTCGACCACCAAGCCTGAGTCGTGCAACGACCACGTCGACAACGACGATGACTTGGCTATCGACATGGATGACTCGCAGTGCAGCGGCACTACGACGCCACCGCCTCCAGGCAACTCTGGTGTGGGTATCTCGAGTGACAAGCCGGCCTTCACAGGTAACGAAGGCGAGTACATCAAGCTCGATGCCTCAGCGCTTGGGTGGACGCCGAGTTCCGACACGCTCTCGACGAGTTGGACAGTGTTCGGCATCAACGGCCTCGTTGCTGACTGCGTCATCACACCGGCGGGTCATCAGCCAATCGGTGCGGGACTAGTACCCGCGATTGCGTGGGCAGTCTGTCCTGAGGATGGCGAGTACACCGCACGCCTCGACGGCTGGGATGTTGAGAACAAGGGTTCATGGGATACAGGCGTTGACTTCTTCGTTCATAACGCACCGCCAGCGGTCTCACTGGATACACCTGCGATGAGCAGCACCGTGCTGATTGGCGATCAGGTCGACGTGATTTCGTACGTCAGTGATGGTGGCGCCAGCGACACCATCACTTGCAGCATCAACTGGGGCGACGGCAACGAGGCTCCGGCCACGTACAGCCTCGCCGATGGAACGTGCACTGGTAGCCATACGTATTCCAAGGCAGGCGACACGCTCATCAGTGTCACCGCGACCGACAATGTCGGCGACAGCTCTGCTGCTGCGACGATCATCACTGTTGACAGCGGCGGGGCGATGTTGCCGCAGACGATTACGTGGACTACGGCACTTCCCACCTCTGCTGCTTACGGCAGCAGCTTCGTCATCAATGCTGCTGGCGGCGACTCGGGCAATGCTCTGGAGTACACGGTCACCGGTGGCTGCACAAACAGCGGAGCGACTGTCACGATGACCAGCGGCACGACGGCCTGTGACATCGCAATCAATCAGACCGGCGATGCGTGGTACGACCCGGCGACTGAGGTCACCGGCAGCGTCTCCGCGACCAAGCGTGCAGTCAGCATCAAGGCGACCGCCGCTACAAAGGTCGCTGGTACTTCTGATCCGACCTTCGCGTACACGTTCACTGGTGGCACGTCGGTATTGCTCGGCGATTCACTCGGCGGCTCGCTGAGTCGCACCGC
>JBDLPZ010000094.1:0-4143 GCA_039800825.1 Actinomycetota bacterium | reverse complement strand
CCCACACACTCCAAACGCTCTTGAAGAGACAGACATAAGTACACACGAGACCAACGCACTACCACCGCAAGATCTCGACCCGAGCTACCAGATCGCATAACCCACCTCGCATGTTTGTTTTAGCAAGCAATACAAATTGTAGGTTTTAGCAAACAATCTGTAAAGTATGTTGTAACAGACAAAATCAAACGGTGTGAACTAGACGCGTGCCATGTTCTGGAAGCGCGAGCGATGACCCTGGAAGGCGACGGCAATGTCCATCGTCTGACCGTTACGGTGCTTTGCGACAATCAAGTCTGCTTCGCCACCGCGCGGTGAATCCTTGTTGTAGGCCTCTTCGCGGTGAATCAAGATAACCATGTCGGCGTCCTGCTCGAGCGATCCAGACTCACGAAGGTCGGAGAGCATCGGACGCTTATCGGTACGAGTCTCAGGTCCACGGTTGAGCTGCGAGAGTGCGATAACCGGAATATCAAGTTCTTTCGCAAGCAGCTTCATCTGGCGCGAGAACTCAGAGACTTCCTGTTGACGGTTCTCAACTTTCTTGCCTGACGTCATCAGCTGGATGTAGTCGACGACGATGAGCTTGATGTCGTGGCGCTGCTTCAGGCGGCGAGCCTTCGCGCGGATTTCCATCATCGTGAGATTGGCGGAGTCATCAAGGAACAGAGGCTTAGCAGCGAGCTCACCCATGTAGCGCGCCATCGTCTTCCACTGCGCTTCGTTGAGTTTGCCGGAGCGAATCTGTCCGAGGTCAATCGACGTCTCTGCAGACAAAAGTCGCATGACGATTTCAGACGTAGACATTTCGAGTGAGAAGAATGCAGCAGGCATCGAGTTCTTGATCGCTGCCGCGCGTGCGAAGTCCATTGCCAGCGTCGACTTACCCATACCTGGACGGGCTGCAACGATGATGAGCTGACCTGGGTGGAAGCCCATCGTCAATCGATCGAGATCATCGAAGCCAGTCGGCACACCAGTGCGACCCTGCTTGTTAGCGAAGCCTTCAATCTCGACGAGAACGCCTTCCATCAAATCTGACAGCGGCTTGTAATCCTCGGCCTGACGCTTGTCGGTGACCTCATAGACCTCTTGTTGTGCGCGGTCGACAACGTCATCGACATCGCCAGTACCTGCATAGCCCATCTGCACAATGCGCGTGCCGGCTTCGACGAGACGGCGCATGACCGCGCGCTCGCGAACAATCGTCGCGTAGTAATCAGCGTTGGCAGCGGTAGGGACACCCGCGACCAACGTATGCAGATATCCAGCGCCGCCGATCTTGGAAAGTTCGCCACGACGCGTGAGCTCGGCCGCAATCGTCACCGCATCCGCAGGATTGTCGTGAACGTAGTGTTCGAGAATCGCATCAAAGATCAGTGCGTGTGATGGGCGGTAGAAGTCCTCTGCGCGAACGATCTCAACAGCATCGGAGATAGCGTCTTTAGAAAGCAACATCGCACCGAGAACGCTGGCCTCGGCAGCAATATCCTGAGGCGGCGTACGCTCAGCAGAACCCGGTGGTTCTTCGATCGATGAGAGCTCGTACACGCTCATAAATGCCTCCTCGGACTAAACCCGAGACAGTTGTAGTGGCAGCCTCTGACAACGCCTAACAACCCTGTGGACAAACTTGGGGATAAGCGGTGGATACCGTGTGGAGACACGCCGCAAACCGCCCACAGACCTGTGGACAGCTTGTGCAAGAAAACAGAGAAAACCGCTCGACTTCCTCACGAAAATTGTCCACCGACTGGGGATAACAAGTATTTAGCGAGTTCTCAAATAATGAGAAGGGCCAGCGCACCGCGCTGGCCCTTCTCGAAACTAAATGTGTCAGTACGAAACCGCGTTGTACGAAGCGACCTGAGTCGATCCGATGAACACCTTGATCGAGTAATTGCCGGCCTTAGGGACGGTGAAACCGATCAACGCGCGATTCTTCGCATTGACGGTTGCTGACTTCATCTTGTTGCCGTACTTCACCGTCACAATTGAACCTGGCTTGGCCGAGGTGACAGTCACGTAGTTAGTCGAATCAGCAGCGGCGCGAAGACGCAACAGACCTACGTTGGTGAGGTAAGCAGCAGTGCTTGCACGCTCGCTACGGCTATATGCAGCCGCAAGGTGCACACCGGAGCCAGGACCGCGGAAAGAGAAGACCGCGATGCCAGAAGAGTTTGCGTTCTTCTGCTTGGTGAGATCTTCGAAGTTGAGCTTCACAATCGCACCGGGCTTGGCGTGACGAACAATGAACTCGACGCGGCGGTCGCCATCAAACAGCACCGTGACGGACTTGACGTTGACAGTGAGCGCTGTGCCAGGGGGGTACGCAGAAGCCGGACGCGCAAAGCCGAGAACGGCCAGCGTCAGCACTACAACTGCGACCAACAGGTCGATCAGCTTGCGCGGTTCTCGCGACATTTAAATCTCTCCCCAGAGTTTGTTCGGAACCTAAGGCTAAGGCATCCAACTGATAAGGAACAACCAGAGAATGGCGTAGAAAATAGAACGTCCGTCCATATTGCTTGCAGATTGCCTGATATTTGGCTTTTGTCGGGACGTTGCGAACTGGCAACAACGACAAAACGGACAGTGCCCCGAACACTGTCCGCTTTGCCCTAAGGGGAGAACTAACGTGAAATTGCGGTGTAGACCTTCTCTAGCTCGGTATCGCAGTAGACGTAGATCTTGTACGTGCCGGCCTTGGGAACGATGAACGAGACGCGGGCGACGTAGTCACGACCTGTAACGGCCGAGTACCTCTTGCCAGCAACCATGATCGTCATCACCATGCCTGGCTTACCGCTCGTGACGGACACGGTGTTACGAGAGCCTGCATAAGCCGAATACACAGCCAAATGGAAAGTTTCGCTGTACTGACGAGCGACGGCCTTCTGGTTGCCTGAACGAGCTACCGCAACGTGAACACCCTGCACCGGCTTGAGGTACGAGAACACTGCGATGCCGAGTCGGTTCGCCGAGCGAGTCTTGACGCCACCTTCAAACACAACCTGAACCGGAGCCCATGGCAATGCGTGACGCACGACGAGCTCGATACGGCTGGTTGCTTCGACCGGACGGATGTTGAGCGTCAATCCGATGCCGGTGGGGTAGGCCTGAGCTGGTGCACCGATCAGGGCACTTGCACCCAAGGCAACAGACGCCAGTACTGCGGCGATTGAGAAACGAGAGGTACGCATGAAAGCCACCCACCTATCCGACGAACTGATACTCGAAGGCTAGGCGCGTGGCTCTTCATTTCTTCAGGGCTAAAAGTCCCACGAGGTCTGATATTCAGCGCAGAATCGGCTTATTTTGCATCTAGTTTGAGCGTTGCCGTCAGCTGCGCACCGACGTAGACCAACACGTTGTACTTGCCCTTGGCTGGCGTCGTGAACGCTACGTTCACAGTGCCTGAACCAGCGCCGGTGCTCGTGTAGGTGCTGCCGCCGATGATCACCGTGATGACCGAGCCGGCCTGCGTGTACTGAACCTTCACAGAGTTTGAGGTTCCAGGCTTCGACGATGACTTATTGAGAGAAATCTTGGGCGCCCACACGGTCGTGGTCGCGGTCTCACTCAGGTTCACGGCCTTGGCGAGCCACGCCCCCGTTCCTGACGTCTTCAAAGCGACGACTGCCACGCCCGACGCGTCGGCAGTCACAGACTTGGAGCTCTTGCCATAGCTGAACTTGACCGAGGTGTACGGCTTGGCGTGGTTCGCCGTGAAAATGACCGTCTCGCTCGACGTCACGTGCGTCTTGCTCGCCGTGATCGTGAGGGCCGTGCCCGGTGGATAGGCGGCGGCTGGGCGAGCAAAGCCCAAGACCACCAGAGTGACCAGTACGACGCCGACTAAGACGTCAATCGTTTTGCGCATGTCCCGACGCATTTAAAACACTCTCCCCAGAGTTGGAAACCCCGTTCCGAATCAAAAGGTAAAGGAATTGCAAATCCCGCGCAGCGGGAAAAAGTCCCTTAATAGCCAAGGAACGGTGAAGACCGCTAGTCCACTCGGACACAACGGGCATTAAGCATTCCCATGACACAATCGAGACGTGACTACTCGTATCGCCATGATCTGCATGGGCAATATCTGCCGCTCACCTATCGCCGAACACGTCATGCGCAAGAAGGCCG
>JBDLPZ010000093.1:0-5124 GCA_039800825.1 Actinomycetota bacterium | reverse complement strand
AAGCGTCCCATCAAGACGTATTCCGGCGGCATGCGCAGACGTCTCGACTTGGCGGCATCTTTGATAGTGCGTCCGAAGGTGCTCTTCCTCGATGAGCCGACGACGGGTCTCGACCCTCGCGGTCGCATCGATATGTGGAACGTGATCAGCGGTCTCGTATCTGAAGGCGTCACTCTGTTGCTGACGACGCAATATCTCGAAGAGGCTGATCAACTCGCGGACAGCATTGCAGTCGTGGATCATGGCAAGGTCATCGCGCGCGGAACCGCTGATCAACTTAAGGATCAAATCGGCGGCGACCGACTCGAAGTAAGTGTTCAGGCAGCTGACATGGATGCAGCAGCCGCAGTGCTCGCGCGCATCGGTGGTGGCGAGGTTCATCGCGATAGCGGACTGCATCGTCTGTCGATTGGTGTCACTAACGGCAGCGCGGCACTCACGGACGCGGTGCGCGGTTTGGACTCCGAGAACATCAAGATTTTGGACTTGGCGCTGAAGCGGCCGTCTCTCGATGACGTGTTCTTGAGTCTTACCGGTCACGTAGCAGAGGAAGAGGTGGCGTCATGAGCGTTATTCACGATGGATTGATTATCACCAAGCGCCAGCTGTTGCAGCTTTCGCGCGTGCCAGAAGTGTTGATTTTCTCGACCATTCAGCCTGTGATGTTCGTCTTGTTGTTCCGCTTCGTTTTCGGTGGATCCATTGAGACTGCTGGCGGCGATTATGTGCAGTTCCTGATGCCTGGCATCTTCGTTCAGACAGTCGCCTTTACTCTGGCAGGAACTGCGGTCGGTCTCGCCGAAGATATGACTAAGGGGCTGATCGATCGTTTTCGTTCGTTGCCGATTGCACGCTCGGCCGTGGTGCTCGGTCGCACGCTTGGCGATGCGACCTTGAACGTTGTTGTGTTGCTCGTGATGGGCATCGCCGGCTTCTTGGTGGGCTGGCGTCCTACGAGCGGCGTCGCGTCAGTTGCGGCTGGTTTCTTATTGCTGTTGGCCTTTGGTTATGCGATGTCATGGATCGGCGTGTTCGTCGGTTTGTCTGTGCGCGATTCGCGTGCCGCCAACGGATTGGTTTTCATCATCGTTTTCCCGATGACGTTCTTGTCGAACGCTTTTGCTCCAACGGCCAACATGCCGACGGCTCTGCAGTACGTGGCAGAGTGGAATCCAGTCTCGACGATGGTTGCGGCTTGCCGTGAGCTATTCGGACTTCCAAACGTTTTTGGTGTGACTGCAGATTCATGGCCGAGCCAGAATCCACTAGAGATGTCATTGATTTATATGCTGATTATCGCGGCGGTTTTCGTTCCGTTGTCGATCCGCAAGTACATGAAGTCCGCCAGACGTTAGACAACGCTTTCAGTCGAACGCTTTGTCGTGAAACTCCGTCTGGCAGTAGTCAGGTGAAATGAGTCGTTGACTCGATTGCAGACTCGCGACTACCCTGCACTTGCAGCCTAAGTCCGACAGGGGAAGTCATCATGCGACGCGTTCTCAAATTTTGTGCCACATTCATAGCATTCACTCTCGCAGGAATTACCGCATCCATGGCGGTCACTACATTGACCGCCACTTATGCAGGGCTAATTGTTGTGGACAGCGGCAATACGGTTGGCGAAATCAATGTCACGGACACGTCTAAGAACACCTACTCTCGACGTGGCTCAACGGATCCGCTTGGTGAGCGATTCTTAATCCAAACTCCCATCATCGATCGCGAGCCTGGCAACGGACGAGGCGTCTACTCCCAAATCCGATGGTCGAACATCGGCTACTACTGCTACGTGAGTGGGATTGGGGCTGGTCAAAGCTCCGGTTCCGTCAGCATTTCGTGCCAAACGGGCTGGAATCCCGATGGAGTTTCGAGCTCAGGCAACTACTACAACGAGACTTGGACTGTTATCGCATTTTCGAAAGATCGAAATGCGAGCATGAAGTCACAGTCTGCCGAAGTTCGAATTTGTGAGGACGAGACTCTGTGGACGTCTGACGTGTGTTCAGGCCCGCGCATCTTTGGCATTGATTGGAACTGATTAGCCCATGAAGTTACGGGTTGAGCGGCTCAGTGTGAAGCTGCGCCGGGTGTCCGTAATCGACGACGTCACCTTCGAACTTGAGAAGGGCGTCACACCACTTCTCGGGATTAACGGAGCAGGCAAATCCACTCTCCTACGAGCGCTGGCAGGTGCGATCAAGAGCAGTGGTTCAGTGTCGTTTGTCCAAGTGGACGGCTCTGTAGGTAGCGAAGTTCGAATCGGTTTCGCGCCGCAGGAAATTGCACCCACCCGATTGTTTGCTGTAAGAGATTTCCTTGTGTATCTGGCACAGCTAGACGGACAAACCTCGTCTCAGTCTCATGCAAGAGCAAACGTGTGCATTGAGATGGTTGGCCTTACCGACGAATCGGGTAAGAAGTTGAGCGAACTCTCGGGCGGTATGCGCAAACGACTGTCTGTGGCGCAGGCGCTGCTCAATGACCCAGACGTTTTGTTACTCGACGAACCCACTGCAGGTCTAGATATCGTTCAGCGTTCGAGCATGTTGGCCCTCATCGAGTCTCTTGCCCTTGATCGAGTGGTGCTTTTTACAACTCACCTTGACGCCGACCTGTATCCTGGTTCAGCTTCGCCACTGCTGATTCACGCAGGGAAAATTTGGCGGGCGGACTCTCCCGCGAATGAGTTCCCACCTGGGGCGTCCAAACTGGCTGCAGCCCTGTTCCAAGTGCGGCCAGAGTGAAGCGAATAGGGGCGATTGCACAGCTGGCCTTCCAAAAGCGATCGCTCACACCGTTCTTAGGCTTCTTGATTCTTGACGCAGCACTTCTGCTCTATGGGGCGCAGCGGCCGATGTACAACTGGATGTCTGCAGCTGACTGGCTGGGCGCCGACACCCTTCTCTTTGGGCCTTTGCTGGCTGGAGCTGCAGCGTGGTTCATTTGGCGTGACCAGTCTTTGCTTGGTGAGGTGATGTCGGCTAGATCAGGGCGCCCGTTGATTGCGAGGGCGGCCGTGGCCGCGAAGTTGCTGGTCGGTGCGATTGCCGCTCATACGGTCATCTCGCTTGTTATGTACGGATGGGCGTGGACGACTTTCGATATGCCACCCCCGTCTGAAGCTTTGTGGCTTTACGTTGAGCCGGTTGCAGGCTACTCAATGTACATCGGATTCGGCATGGTCATCGGTCGCCTGCTTCGTACGGCGGTGGCATCCGCGATTGCAGCATGCAGTGCGTTCATGGTTCCAATGATTAATTGGGATGGTTTGCTCCCTCGGTTGCTATGGGAGCATGGAGGTGGTACTGGCATCGGCGAAGATTTGGTGCCGCGTCCTTCCGTCATCGGTGCACAGCTCCTCTTCGGATTAAGTTTGGCTACAGTTGCTGTTGTCTTCAGTTCACGCGACCTTCGGAAGTTCACACTTGTAACAAACCTCATGCTGGTGCTGTCCGCGGCACTGTCTTTGGCGTTCTTATCGAATACCTGGGATTCTCGCTTTCAGCTGTCCGCCAAATCCTCGCCGCAGGTATGCGTAAACGGACCTGTTGTCGTCTGTGTTTCTGCGGATAAGGAGTCAAGCTTGGGCGCGCTTCAGGCGGTCGTCAGTTCACTTCGCAGTGAACTGGAAGCTAGCGGAATCTTCTGGCGAGTCAGCCGAGTAGAAACTCGCTCGCCGGGTTGGCTGCAAGAAAATATCGGCAGAGTGGCAGATACAACGAGGGTAATCTTTCATGAGGCAAACCTCCGAGGGTCCTCGATTGATATTTCAGGAATCATGGACCAGTTGTTACTACCGGCTTCCTGCAGAGCCACAGATTCATTCCTCAGCGTGGGCGCGACAGAGTCTGCATTAGCTGTAAGCAGTTGGTGGACTTTTCGCGTCGCACAAATTCCACTCGAACGTTCCGGTTCAGAGCACGTTCTAGCGCTCTCCGCCTTGTCAGAAGATGCTCGGCGCCAGTGGCTTGTGAACAACACTGAGGCGATGCAGCATTGCGATCCCGCATTACTTTCGGAACTTCCTAAGTGAAGTCTTCACCTCAGCTCATTGCGCGATTCCTCGTTTCACGTCGATTCCATTACGCCGCTGCAGCAACAATCGCTCTTTTTGCCTTGCGCGGCAAATGGGTCCTCACGTCGGTGCCACTGATAGGTAGTAGCAATCATGCACAAATCAGAGTTTTCGTCTTCTGCGCTCTGGCAATCAGCCTAATTCTCGGTGCAACGCTCAGCGTCAATCTTGGCGAGGTTGAACGACTGCGTCATCGAAGACTTTCATCGCTCGTGAATATTCATTTGATGGCGATTGTGGCCACTCTTCTTTTGTTTGCCTATTTAGCGTCTGGGGTATTGGGCGTTGACGCTGCGCAACTATTCCTGTCCGACAGCATCTTCTTTCTAGGATCATTTGCAGCCGCGCAAGTATTGCTGCCAAAAGACATGGGGTGGCTTGTTCCGGTGACGGTCATGCTCATCATGTGGATGTTCGGCACAGAGGAGCCCGTAAACATTCCGAGAGATTGGGCGTGGCTCTTGCCGGGTGCTGTCGCTCCATACGGATTAAGCCTAAGTTGGAGTCTGGGCGTAACGGGGTTGCTCATCTGGCGATATAGAACTTTAAGTCCAGTGGCGTGACGCCTCTGACGTTAGCCTGCCCCAATGAACAGCGAACTGGTTGCGTGGCTTCTCGATACTGACCCTGCGTTGAAGTGGCAAGTCCAGCGAGATCTGCTCGGTGACCCTGAATGGGAAGCTACGCGAGCGCGAACAGCGACCGAAGGTTTCGGTGCGGCGCTCCTCGCAAAGCAGGACGCCGATGGGCAGTGGGATGGTGGCGCGTACTTCCCGGGCGGATTCGACTTCGAAGGACCGGAGGCGCAGCCAGGTACAGGCCAGCCGTACACGGCCACGACGTGGACGCTGAATGCTTTGCGAGATTGGGGTGTACCTGCCGCTGCGTTGGGTGACACTGCGGACCGACTCAGGTTGAACTCACGTTGGGAATACGAAAACCTGCCGTATTGGGGTGGCGAAGTCGATGCGTGCATCAACGGCTTCACGCTGGCCAACGGCGCCTGGCTTGGTGTCGATGTTGAGGTCATCGCGCAGTGGTTCGTCGAT
>JBDLPZ010000092.1:0-10457 GCA_039800825.1 Actinomycetota bacterium | reverse complement strand
ACTCGGGCCTACTGGTCGCATTGGCTGCAGGTGCCGAGTGCGCGCCGACTCGCTTGTGGGTGGCCGCTGGTGGCTCGCTCGCGCCGGTGATGCGTCCCAATCCTTCCAAGTGGCGCGCATTGCTAGGCGCCGCCTCGGTAGACGCGCGGATCTTCGTGCCGATTCGACGCAGTGCGCTCGCCGATGGGGTAGTGCCGACGACGATTGATGGAATCTGCGAAGTTGCAGGTCTGGACGTCACTGAAGACGTCGCCCTGATTGCCGGCTGGATTAATTCGCTACAGCCGCACGTCAATGACCAATCACCAATGATTCTGGCTGGATTTGGTTACTCCGCTGGCGCAAGTCATGTGATGCTGCAGGCAGCGCAAGACGCGCTGATGGCCGTAGCCAGCGACCGGGTTTCCCACCTGGTACTTGCGTGGCTCGGAACTCCGACAGACAGTCTGTTGACGCCACGGTCGGTTTTCGAAGATCGGGTAGAGCGCCACAGCGGTCGCTCTGCCGTCACCAAAATTCGCGATGCAGTTCTCGATGGCGTCGGCGGATACTTGTCTCGTCCTCCGTTGGCTGAAATTGTTGAGGCGGGCGGTCGTGAGTATGCGCTTCTCGATTGTTCAGCAGATATGCAAGGCCCTAACTATCTAATTGCGAAGCGAAGCCAGCGTTGGCGGGCCATGGTCGCTGCGGCATCTGGCATCAAGGTTGCCTACTGCCTAACGCCGGCTGCGCGGACCCACTCGGTTCTAGATTTCAAAATTCTGCGTGCCACGTACCGTGGTGCTCCACGATTTGGTGTGGTGCCTTTCACTGTTGCCGATACGCAACAGGTCACGGCTCGACTTTTGTTGAGTTTCATTCACTCGCCGCTGAACTCAGATGATGCGAGTGCCATTTACCTGTCCCGTGCTGTGCACGGCGGCCTGTGGCGTTGCCGATATGAGCCGTCGGCGATCTGGAAGCCTGCAACGATTCTTGGCTGGCCAGCTCTGCTGCGTCGTGGCTTCTAGGGCTTCCAGCGGTTGCTTTTTCACAACGACGAAGGCCCCAGTCGGTTGACTGGGGCCTTCGAAATTGGTCTAGTTGTGACTAGTCGTCGTCACCTGACTCGAGCTCTTCGCCCTCAGAGTCTTCGCCCGACTCGTCATCGTCGTCGAGGCTGCTGCCCGTGATGCTTGGCATAGCTGCTGGGCTTGTGGCTTCCTGAGTCTGAACATCTTCAGACTGCAGATCTTCGGTGCTCGGAGAGTCGGCAGTATCACTTGAAAGGTCGGCTTCAGGAGTTGTGCTGGCAGCCGCAGGTGCCGGCTTGAAGGCGTCCGGAGTCTGGCCCGTCTGCGAAAAGGCAACGGCCTGAACGCCAATAAGTGCCAAAACAGCGGCAACAATGCCCAGCGCTGTCATGCGACCCTTGAGGAAACTCACTTTTACCCCTACTTCCGCCCCGGATGGAGCATTTGGTGCCCCGAAATGTAGGTCATTCCGACAGTAATCTCGAGCCAGAATGCCACCTGACCTCGGATTTGGGATGAACCTTGGAAATTGGCGGACCTAAACGTCATTTTCGTGCTCAAAATCGACCTTTTGCGACTTATGTGAGCAAACTTCACACAGGTGCCGGCGACGGCTGATCGCGCTCAGAAATGTGGGTCCGCTGTGGTAGTTTCAGCCCTGATGTGCCCTACATATTTCGGCGTACGCCGTTATGCACAAAAGAGAGAGGAACACGCAAGTGTCCGTTAGCGAAATCCTGAAGTCCATGCGCACTTCAGTCGCGAAAACACTAGGCGTCACCGCAGTCTTCGCATTGCTCGTCAGCACCATGGTTGCTGCGCCAGCGAGTGCGACTGCAGACGATATTGAAGTTTACGGTTGGGCGACGGGGCTCAACGCTGGCCGAGTCTGCGTAAACGCAGATCCAGCCCATGCGTTCCCTTCGTACGCAACCGCCTCCTGGCATCGCAATCATTCGGTTGCATTCGGCTTGTCTGTTGACACCGATCACTCAGACGCTGGCGCTACTGCGACCATCGTCCAGGTGCCAGCGACTGAAGGTTGTGCCTACACCTACGACGTGAGCAACATCCAGAGCGGTGTGAACACCTACTTCCGCTTCGATGGCTACGTTTCGCTGGTTTCTGGCATCGGTGCTGCTTCTGATGGCCCAAGCTCAGGCTCGACGTACTTCGCACCGGCTGAGTACGCACACTTCGGCGTGTTCTTCGACACCCTCTTCACCAACGTCGGTCTGGCTTACCAGAACGACCAGGTGGCAGACGAGCGTCACACCGCTTTCGTGTGTGCCGCAGCTCCGGCCACCACGGAGGTTGATGGCGTCCGCGATGTGTACGAATTCGATGGCACCCCTTCGGTCTTGGCATACGACAAGACCGCAGGCGCATGGGTGACCGAGACTCTCGACATCTCTGTCGATGAGCGAGCAAATATTGCTGATCCTTCATGCAGTGACGCTTACCAGATCGAGGCCTATGTAGGCGGTCTCACCCTGGGTCACACCTACAACTTCTACGTTCAGGCAGACGTTGAGCACTACGTCTACATCTGGAACGAGACCGACGGTATCTGGGAGCTCGAAGAAGAGCACACCGATTGGTACTACCAGGATGCTCAGGAATTCACCCCGCTTGATGTTCGCCAGAACCAGGTCGGCATCTTCGGCGACAACAACATGCACGAAAACGGCTCGGACGTCTACCGCACGTGGGTCAACGGTCTTGGCCAAGAAGTCGTCCGTGGCGATTCTTCTGAGTACGAGTACACCGACCTTCTGTTCAGCATGCGCAATCCTTACGTTGGTCTGCACGATCTGAACTTCTCAAACGTCGATGTCATCACTCCGCTCAGCTTGCGCGATGGCGCAAACGAGACCGATGCTGATCGCTCTGGCACCAGCGCTGTTTTCGATCTTTACGACGAAACTGGCTCAGTCGATTCAGTTGACACCAGCCTGCTCGAACTTGATGGCGTCATCGGCGCTCACAAGGATGAGGCTTCAGGTCGTTGGGGCAACCTCCGCAACTTCAGCGGCCAGGCGTTTGTCACTGGCTCGATGAACTCTGACGGTGGCCTGTACGAAGGTCTGTCCGACACTTACTCGAACAACGACGAGCTCAACAGCTGGTCTCCAACTCGCGTACGTGCGACCAGCGACACCTCACTCGAAGTAACCCTTCAGACCAACATCTCGAAGGACACTGCTTCGTCTGAGTACGTCGACCCAAGCCAGGGCACCTACTCATTCCGTTTGATTCCTAACTACGGCAATGGCACCCCAAGCGCAGCTCCAATCTGGGCTCTTCTTGGCTTCAACGCTCCAGCTAACGAATACACCGGCAATCAGGACTTGCAGCGACCAGTTCGCTACGAAGCCATTGATCAGGTATTCACCCCAGGTAGCTACAGCACCATCTCCTGCATGGTTGATGGCGAAGACACCTGCGTCGACCAGGGCGTCGTCAAGTTCAACTTGACCGGCCTTGACGCTGGTACCTCGTACTCAATCGAAGTTGTGGCTTCATTCCCAGTGAACGAAGACATGGACTCTGAGACCAACCGCCTCGCTGGCGATGGTGGCTACGACACGGTTCAGTACCGCGACTCTGCGTACTGGATCGGTACCACCTGGATGTCTAGCCAGGCAATCAACGTCACCCGCACCTCGGCTGAGTTCGCAATCAACATCACTGATTCGCACTTCGTCGACAAGGCATCGCTGCTTGACGGTGGCTACGTTGGTATCAACGAATGCGCATGGAATGCAGCTCCAACTGCAACCAGTGGCAACCCGAACGATCCAAACTGGGATTGCGTTGCGTGGGATCCACAGACTGAAACCAGCCGCCGCTTCGCGACGGAAGAACTCAGCCGCAAGCAGATCACCACTCGCTTCATCGGTGGCCAGCTCTACGCAATCGTTGAACTGACCGGTCTGCGTCCTGATCGCAAGTACGAAGTTGTCTTCGGCGCTGACTACTACATGAGCGGCGACAACCTGTCGATGCCATGGGAGTACTCAAACCGTCAGAACATGCTCGACACCCTTGATGGTGACACCTGCGATGCAATCGCATGGGGTTACGACTTGGGCGCTATGGCGAGTGCAACTGACAACGGTGCTGAGTGCTACAACAGCGTTCGCGTTAGCCGCATCTACCGTTCGGCAGTCACCTCGTTCGTGACCGTTGAGGATGAGAATCCGATCATCGTTGATGCATCGATCATCCACCGTGACGAAGAAGGCACCGTCCTCAACACCTGGCGTTCAGGTGCAACGGACGTCACCGTCCACCGCCCATTCATGTCATTCATCTTCTCTGAAGTTGTGAACATCAATGGCGTTGGCAAGACGGTTAGCCTGCGTAACCGCGACACCGGCGACCTCATGGTCATTCCATTGTCATCAAAGGACGTCACCCTCGTGACCGGCCCTGGCGCTAACTTCAGCGTTCTTGAAGTTCAGGTTCCAGAGCTCGCATACGACACTGACTACGAATTCGAAATCCCTGCAGGTGCACTTGTTGACCTCGCTGGTAACGAGTTCCAGGGTCTTGCCGGCCGCGACTTCTACTGGCACACCGAGATTCGCGACAACGTTGGTCCAAAGATCATCGCCGTCGATCCTCTCGATGAATCAACCAACGTAGATGTCAACACCAACCTGACCTACACCTTCGATGAGAACGTCTACAAGACGACCAACTTGAAGTACATCCGCGTCTTCAACGAAGACACTGGCAAGGAAGTTCTGACGGTCAACGTCACTTCCGACCAGGTCGAAGTTGATGGCCCAATGGTCTACGTCAACATTCCTCAGTTGGCTTACGGCACGAACTACTACGTCATCATCGACAAGGGTGCGTTCGTTGACTTCAACCAGAACGAATCAGATGGCCTGCTTGGCGACATGCAGAACTTCCAGACTGAATTCGATTTGGCTCCAGTCTTGGTCAACTTCACCCCAGCAGATGGTTCTGTCGACGTTGATGTCAACACCGATCTCGGTCTGACCTTCAACGAGAACGTCTGGAAGGGATCAGTCGGCCACTACGTCCGTGTCTGGAATGCGGACAGCGGCAAGGTTGCCGTCAAGGTTGATATCTCTTCTGACAAGGTCTCCGGCGAAGGCACTGACTGGACCGTGGAACTCCCAACGCTGGATTACAACACCAACTACTACGTGACCATCGATAGCGGTGCGTTCGTGGATTCAGCTAACAACGACTTTGCAGGCCTGCGTGGCGAGAATGCTCGCTTCCGCACGGTTCCCACCGATGTCGCTGCTCCATACGTCATCTCGACCACGCCAGCTGATGGCTCGGTCAACGTTGACGTCAACACTGACCTGACCGTTGTCTTCAACGAGCCAGTCGTCAAGGGTGGCGTTGGCAAGATGATCAAGGTCTGGAAGGCCTCAACCGCAACTGTCGTCGCGACTGTTGACGTGACTTCTTCGCAGGTCACCATCGATGGCGCAACGGTCACTGTGGTTCTGCCTAAGCTCGAATTCAGCACCGACTACTACATCACGATTGATGAAGGCACGTTCGCTGATCTCAATGGCAACAAGTTCGTTGGTCTCGCCGGCGCAGATCTGGAATTCCAGACTGAGTCGACCGACAACATTGCACCTACCCTGATCTCAATCGAGACCTCAGACGTAGATGACAATGGCGTCGACCGCGACACCAGCTTCTGGTTGACCTTCAGCGAGAACATCGTCGCAGGCGATGTCCCAATGCAGTTGATCCGCAAGAGCGATGACCAGGTTGTTCAGACCATCATCCCAAGCGCATCACAGAATGTGGTCATCAACGGCAACGTCGTTCGCTTCACTCGTGACCGCTGGCTCGAGTACTCAACCGAGTACTACCTGTACCTCCCAGCCGGTTCATTCCTCGACGATGCTGGCAATGCTTACGCAGGTAACGCATTGACCACCACCTCGTTCTTGGTTGAGCCAAAGCCTGCCTACGTTGGCAAGCTCAAGGTCACGGCTTCTTACCGTGACGGCTGGCGCGACTTCGACATCAAGATGGGCAAGAAGTTCGCTTACAGCGGCTACAAGCTCATCCGCGTCGAGCGTGCAACTGGTCGCCTCGTGATCATCAAGGCTGGCTTCCTCAATGAGGATGGTTGGGCTGCCGTCTCTGCAGACGTCAACCACCTGCACCGCCTTGACGATGTGTACGTACGCATTGGCCGCCACTACCTGGCGTACACCCGCGTAAAGACGAACTAGTAGTTCGCTAACCTCTCGAAGGAGGGGAGGCTGCCTCGGCAGCCTCCCCTCCTTCATTTTTCCCGTCAATTCCCCCAATCTTCAGGCGGATCACAAATGCGGTGTTGAAATGTCAGTACCCCTCTGCATGATTCACCCCTGCTCACAAGGCAGGCAATTGCAGACAGCAATCCGCAGTCAGATAGGGGATCTTCATGGACATCATCACGACTAGTTCTTCGCAGGTGTCCTCTATCTATACGCAGTACAAGGTCACTAGAAGGTCCAACCGACAGCCCTTCGGCTGGTTGGCGCCAACCGCGCTTCCCGCGCACGGTGGAACCGAAGGAAGACCAGCCTCATAGCCCTTTGGCTGTTGAGGAAGTCGCGGGTCGGTCAGTTTGAACGACCCTTATTAGGCGCTTCGGCGCTACCTGTCCCGTCAGGGAGTTGTTCAACTGATCGAAAGGAAGTTTGGCGATGCCAGCTCACACCCAAGTTCCATACACGACGCTCGAGGTCACCCCAGTTCCACTCGAAATCCAGCTCTACGGCGAATGCGGAAACGCTGAGCCGGAGCTGTTCTTCCGTGACGATGTGCGCAGCCAGCACAAGGCGCTCAGCATCTGCGGCCAGTGCCCGGTGCAGAAACTGTGCTTGAGCTACGCCCTCGACAATGAGGAGTACGGCGTTTGGGGTGGCACCACGGAGTCACAGCGCGTCGCACTGCGCGGCAAGACCAAGCTCGTCACGCCTGAGCAGCGCCGTCACGCCGCAATGATTCGTGAAGCAATCGCAACGGGCAATCGCACCGTCCGTGAGATTGCTGCCGCGCACGAAGTCACCGAGCGCACCGTTTACCGTTACAAGGCTCGCATGCGCCAGGACGGGCTACTGCCACTCGGTCACGAGAACGATCTCGCTACCAAGCGTTCTGAACTCATCTCGCTATCAATGGCTGCATGCCCTCAGGTCTCGCATTCGGAGACTGTCGATGCATCATCGGAGGTGGCATAACCGTGGCTAAGAAATTTGAGTGCCCCAGCGGCAAGCGACGCTTTAAGGATCACCGCCAGGCGGTTTCAGCACTACACAAATCGGCCACGGCCCGCGTGTTTGCTGAAGCTGATAACAACAAGACTCGGCGAGCTGAAGTTCGTACTTATCGCTGTGCCATGTGCAACGGCCACCATCTCACGAGCAAAGCAGAGTGGTACGGCTTAGCGGCTTAGGCGTGAACAGGCGCCCAGTGCTCAACCGCTGGCGCAGTGCCTTCGGCAAAGAAAGGCGAAATCACCGCGCGCCACTGGGCGAATAGTTCGCCCTCGCGAAAGTCGACGGTGTGATTTTCCAACGTAGCCCATGCGAGCTGGAGCAGGATCACGTTCGCACGTTCGATACCTCGCGACACGTGGATGTGTTGGAAGCCAACCGCCTGTGCCAACACCTTCTTGCCCTCCTCGAGCGCGACGAGGAACTCGTCTTCGCGGCCGGGAGTGACGGTGATATATGCGGTCTCGATAATCATGGCCGAAGGCTACAGCGCTGAGGTGGGGCGCAAGATGCGCGCAAGTGCTGCGCTACCTGAGAGCGCAACCGCTGCCAGCATGAGTGAGACCGACAAGTCGAAGGCATCGGTGGACCACGAAATAAACGGCCGGAACATGAGCATGAGGCACGCGTTCATCATGGCCAGGAGGCTGATGCCACGCGCGGTACTAATCCCAGCGACTCGACCAGCGGCAGAGAAGTAAGCGGCGGGCAGTGGCGCGACTCCAATAGCGAGAATCATGAATCCGAGACAGCTAATTGCCAGCGCAGTCAATGAGCCCTGAGCCAAGCTGCCGCTACTGAGCCCCTGACGCACAATCAGTACACATGCCAAGTAGCCGGTGGCACCAAGGGCTGCGGCAGTGCGCACGACTCTGTGCACGCCGTAACGGTCATTGAGTTTGCCAACCGAGAGTCGCATTGCAATCTGAGCGAGCAAGAAAGTCGTGATACCGAGCGAATTGAGGCCGAGGCTCACACCGACATACTCATGGAGATAAATACTGCTCCAGTCGAGAGCGCTCACCTCGGCGATGAGGCCAAGCGATGCGCCAATCGCGGTGACGAACAGCACCTTGAGCGTTGCTTTGCTGACCGGTGCTTTGTGATCAATTTCGTCATCAAATTCGTCAATGGGCAACAGCTGACGAGAGGCAAGCAGCATTGCACCAATTGCCAGTATGCCGATGCCGATCAGATGCCACTGCGGTGCGAGAATCGCAGCAATTAATCCGCCGATAATCGACGTCGCAAGCGAGCCGATGCTCCAGGCGCCATGAAATGCGGGCATAACACTTCGCTTGAGATGGACTTCGACGTCGACCCCTTGAGCATTGACCGCGACATTCATTGTCGAATAGCCGACTGCGAGGATGAATGCCATCAGAGCCAACTGCCAAACCGCGTTGACGGAGCCGTACGACGCAACGCTTGCCATCATGATGACGCCGAAAACCTGCACCGCGCGTTGCGTGCCGATACGAACAGCGATGCGATGAGCAAACGTGTTGCCAACGAAACTACCGAGAGTGGTGAATGCCAGCGCATAACCGAAGACGGAATCGCTCACGCCAAGGTGATGTTTGATTTCGGCGAGACGAGTGGCAGCCGATGAAGCCGCGAAGCCCATGGCGGCGAAGGTAAACAAGATGCCGATGCGAGCCCGGGAAAAATCGGCTGGCATCAAACTCATGCCCTAACCGTAGTTCGTCATGAACCTAGTGCGAGGGGCACGTCGTTGGACCAGTGAGAACTAGCAGCTTCGTCGCTGCATTCTTGATGGAGGAACACGCCTGCGACCACTGCGAAGACTTTGAGACTTTTCGGGCATCCATGACTTGCCAGCTGCCGGGAATCGTCAGCGTCGGCACGTAACTACCCGAGACGTAATGCGCGACATGGTCCATGACGCCGAAAGTGAGAGTGACGACCACGCCCTGCTGGCCGTAGGGCTGGTCTTTCCAGGGGCCCTGGCCAGACCACAGATTGCCCATTCCGTACACGACTGGCTTGCCGTTCATTGTGACTGCCTCTTGGAGAACATGCGCATGGTGGCCCACGACAGCATCGATGTTAGGTGACTTGGTCAGCGCCGCGGCAAGCGTGCGTTGCATCGAATTCGATCGCGTCGCGTATTCGGTTCCCCAATGGAGAGTCGCCACGACTACGTCCGCACCCTGCGCTTTTGCTCGACTCGCTGCCGCGAGAATGTCTCGTTCGCGGATGCGATTGACCATCCACGACTTGTCGCTTGGAAGGCTGCGCCCGTTGAAGCCGTAGCTGAAAGCAATCTGCGCAATCCGAATGCCGTTAGGTGCGGTGTACCAGCCGATGCTGGTTCCGCCAGAACTCTTGCGCGCTCCGGCTGTCTTGAGGCCAGCAGCCTTCATCGTGGTGATGGTTGAGACGACGCCAGTCGTGCCTTGGTCCAGCGAGTGGTTGGAAGCGATGGAGCAGCCATCGAAGCCGACGTACTTCAGGGCCGTGGCCAGCTCGGTCGGGGTTGCAAACACGGGGTAGGTCGTTGGTGGTTCGTCGACGAGTGGAGTCTCTAGATGGCAGATGTTGATGTCAGCATTGAGAGTCGGGATGAGCGGCTTGAACATCGGTTTGAAGTTGTAGCCCGTGGACGTCTCAGCCGCCCAATACAGAGAGTTATGCGCGAGGACGTCGCCACTGAAACTGATGCTGACAGTTTGGCTGACTGGATCTAGAGCAGCCGCGGGTGCCGAGCCTGCGAGGCAGAGCCCAACGATGACCGCAGCTAAGCGACGCATAGCTAGTCGGTTTCGCGACCGCGGGCGTCCATCTCCGCAAGAAACTTCTCGACCTGAGCAGCGATCTCGTCGCCGCTGAGTTCGGTTGGCTCAGTCTCGACGCCGCGCTCAGCGACCATCGCATCGAAAGATTCTTCGAGTGCGCGGACAACAGCTTGGTTTTCGTCGTTGCCAGCTATCTGCTCGTTGAGTTCGACTTCTGCTTGGTTCGCTGCCTCACGAAGACCGTCGAGTGAGAACACAAGACCAGTCACGGCACTCACTTCGCCGAGCAATGTCAGCGATGCGCGTGGGAAGTTGATGTTGGCGAGGTAGTGCGGCACATGTGCAGCGAAGCCCAACGCGCGATGACCATCACGACCAAGCTGCAGTTCTAAGTACGCAGAAAGCGA
>JBDLPZ010000091.1:0-3701 GCA_039800825.1 Actinomycetota bacterium | reverse complement strand
TCGTCGTAGTTTGGCTTGGCGCCTTCGGCTAGTTCTGCCTGGAGCGCGATGATGAGATCAGCAATGACTTCGCGAGCATCGCCAACAATTGGGACTGCGACTTCGCGGTTCTTGCCGATTTCAGCTGGGTCGATGTCAGCGTGAATCACCTTGGCGTCCGGTGCAAAGCTGCTGAGCTTGCCCGTGACGCGGTCGTCGAAGCGTGCACCGAGAGTGATGAGCAAGTCGCTGCGCTGGAGAGCACCGACTGCTGCCACCGTGCCGTGCATGCCAGGCATACCCATGTGCAGCGCGTGGCTGTCAGGGAATGCGCCGCGCGCCATCAGCGTGGTGACCACTGGGATGTTCATGAGCTGTGCGAGCTGCATGAGTTCGGCCGAGGCTTGTGCCTTAATAACACCGCCACCGACGTAGAGAACTGGACGGCGCGATTCGACGATCATGCGTGCGGCTTCGCGGACCTGCTTGCCGTGTGGCTTGGTGACAGGGCGGTAGCCAGGCAGATCAATGTTGGTCGGCCATTCGAAGTCGGTCATCGACTGCAACGCATCCTTGGCAACGTCGACGAGCACTGGACCAGGACGGCCGGTGCTGGCGATGTGGAATGCCTCGGCAATTGCGCGTGGGATGTCGGCTGCATCGGTGACCAAGTAGTTGTGCTTGGTAATCGGCATCGTGATGCCACGGATGTCAGCTTCTTGGAAAGCGTCGGTGCCGATTGACTTCGATGCGACCTGACCGGTGATGGCGACCATGGGGACAGAGTCCATATACGCGTCGGCAATCGGAGTGACGAGGTTGGTGGCACCAGGACCTGACGTCGCCATGCACACGCCTACACGGCCGCTGGCGAGGGCGTAGCCCTGAGCTGCGTGGCCGGCGCCTTGTTCGTGGCGCACCAGAATGTGGCGAATCTGCTGGCTATCCATCAGCGGGTCGTATGCGGGAAGAATCGCACCGCCAGGAATGCCGAACATATCCGTCACACCGGCATGTTCAAGTGAGCGCACGAGGCTTTGAGCGCCTGTGATCTGCTCTGTCATCTCTTCGTCCTTACGTCGTGAATCTGTGTCGTAGCTGTCTAGGTCTGGCTAGCTCGGTCGCCGCACTAAAAAACCCCCCGGCCTTTCGGCTTCGGAGGGTGCGCGCGGTGGACGCTTGAGCAGTCGCCGCGCGCTAAATAACTACTACGAGAATCGTGGTCACGGGCGGGAGCGTAACTGCTTTGGATTGGTTTGTCATCGGGTGGGCGAGTTTTTGTTTCGTGACGCGGGTCACGGGTTGAGATGCGGGTCTCAGAATGTGGGATTTGGTTGGGCGTGGAGCTAGATCAAAAGCGCAATCGCTCGGGCCTGTGGATAGACCCGAGCGATTGAGGTTGGAATGTTGGTGGTTAGTCGCAGACTGCACCCTTAGAGGCACTGCCTACCAGCTTGGCGTACTTGTGGAGGACGCCGCTGTTGTAGCGCGGAGGCAATGGATGCCAAGCGGCGCGACGCGCTGCGAGCTCTGATTCATCGACGAGGAGGTCGAGAGTGCGGTTAGGAATATCAATGCGGATGCGGTCGCCAGTCTGGACGAGGCCGATGGGGCCGCCGTCGGCTGCTTCTGGAGCGACGTGTCCGACACAGAGACCGGTCGTGCCACCTGAGAAGCGGCCGTCGGTGATGAGGAGCACGTCCTTACCGAGACCGGCACCCTTGATGGCGCCCGTGATCATGAGCATTTCGCGCATGCCTGGGCCGCCCTTTGGACCCTCCCAACGAATGATGACGACGTCACCCTTCTGGATGTCTCCGCTTTCGAGCGCGTCCATCGCAGTGCGCTCGCGATCGAAAACCTTGGCTGGGCCTTCGAAGACATCGACCGGGATGCCTGCGCTCTTGACGACTGCACCATCTGGAGCGAGAGAGCCGCCAAGGATCGTGATGCCGCCGACGCTGCCGATGGCGTTTTCGACCGCATGAAGAATCTGGCCGTCTGGGTCTGGCGAATCAATTTCTGCGAGGTTCTCGGCGATGGTCTTGCCGGTGACGGTGAGGCAATCGCCGTTGATGAGACCTGCGTCGAAGAGTGCGCGCATAACGACTGGAACGCCGCCGACCTTGTCAACGTCGCTCATGACGTAGCGGCCGAAAGGCTTGACGTCTGCCAGCAGTGGAACCTTCGAGCCGATGCGGTGGAAGTCGTGCATCGTGAGATCGACCTTGGCTTCGTGTGCGATGGCGAGAAGGTGAAGGACCGCGTTGGTGGATCCACCGAATGCCATGACTACTGCGATGGCGTTTTCGAGAGACTGCTTGGTGATGATGTCGCGAGTCACGATGCCCTGACGAATCAGGTTGACGACTGCTTCACCTGAGGCGATGGAGAAACCGTCGCGACGGCGATCAACGGCAGGGGGCGCAGCCGAGCCTGGCAGTGACATACCCATGGCTTCGGCGGCTGATGCCATCGTGTTTGCGGTGTACATGCCACCACATGCGCCTTCGCCTGGGCAGATGGCGCGTTCGATGGTGTCGACGTCTTCGCGAGACATCAGACCGCGCGAACATGCACCGACTGCTTCGAAAGCGTCAATGATGGTGACGTCGCGGTTAGTGCCGTCTGAAAGAGTGACGTTGCCAGGGAGAATTGAACCGGCGTAGACAAAGACCGATGCGACGTTGATGCGAGCCGCAGACATGAGCATGCCTGGAAGCGACTTGTCGCAACCAGCAAAGTTGACCATACCGTCGAGACGCTCGGCCTGCATCACTGCTTCAACTGAGTCAGCGATGATTTCGCGGCTGACTAGTGAGAAGTGCATGCCTTCGTGACCCATTGAGATGCCGTCTGACACAGAGATCGTGCCGAACTGCATCGGGAAACCGCCAGCTTTGGTGACGCCTTCTTTGGCGGCAAGCGCGAGGCGAGCAAGTGACAGGTTGCAAGGCGTAATTTCGTTCCACGACGAGGCAATGCCGATTTGTGGCTTGGCGAAATCTTCATCCTGCATGCCGACAGCGCGAAGCATGCCGCGCGAGGCCGACTTCTCGAGACCGTCGGTCACTTCGAAGCTGCGTGGTTTCATGTTGGTCATGGGCGGATTCTAGGTGTGGCTTTTGTGAGGCGGGAGGGCTTGTTCGGATTTAGAGATGGGGGCAGACTGTATTTACACTCACGCCCTCAGTTTTGATTCGAAACCGCAAGGGAGTCGTATTGGAAAGCTTCGAGAGCACTGCTCCACTAGTTGAAGCCATGGCCGCAGCACGCAAGAGCGGCATGATGCCGATGCAGATACCTGGCCATAAGTGGCAATATCTGCCTGACTCAGAGGGCGCTCTCGGGCACTCAGTCCTTTACGACCTAATCCGCGACGACATTCCACTTCAGGGTGGCGCGGACGACAACGCTTTTTCCAACGGCTATTTGGTCCAGGCCGAGGCTTTGTATGCCCGCGCGATTGGTGCTGAACACACGCGCTTCTTGGTGGGCGGTTCTTCGCAGGGCAACATTGCAGCTTTCCTGACCATTGCTCGCGACGGCGGATTGGTGGCGGTTGACCGCACCAGCCATCGCAGCGCTTTGGCTGGCATGGTGTTGTCAGGCGCAATGCCTCGCTGGATCTATCCGACGATTCATCCCGAGTTTGGTTTGCCTATTGGTATGCCGGCGTCGGCGATTGATGACGCAGCTGATGCGTCGGCTGTGTTCATAAC
>JBDLPZ010000090.1:0-3336 GCA_039800825.1 Actinomycetota bacterium | reverse complement strand
CGCGACCCTCCCTAGCTACCTCAATGCGATCGCCGGCAAGGGCGTTCACGTCGTCACGACGAACGACTACCTTGCTGAGCGCGACTCGGCCTGGATGGGTCGCGTCCACCGCTTCTTGGGTCTCAGCGTCTCGTGCATTCTCGCCAACATGACGCCTGCTCAGCGTCGCGTCGCATATGCAGCCGACATCACGTACGGCACCAACAACGAATTCGGCTTCGACTACCTGCGCGACAACATGGCGTGGACCGCTGAGGACCTCGTTCAGCGCGGCCACTTCTTCGCCGTTGTCGACGAAGTTGACTCCATCCTTATCGACGAGGCTCGTACTCCGCTCATCATCAGCGGTGCCAGCGACGAGAAGAACGATCTTTACGAAGCGTTCGCTCAGCTGGCGCGCACTTTGCGGATTGATGAAGATTACGAAGTTGATGAGAAGAAGCGCACGATCGGTGTCCTCGAATCGGCGATCGACAAGACCGAGGCGGCTTTCGGTATCGAAAACCTCTACGAGTCGGTTAACACGCCGCTCGTCAGCTTGCTGAACAACGCCATCAAGGCGAAGGAACTCTTCAAGCGCGACCGCGACTACGTCATCATGAACGGCGAAGTCATGATCGTTGATGAGCACACCGGTCGCATCTTGGCTGGACGTCGCTACAACGACGGCATGCACCAGGCGATCGAAGCCAAAGAAGGCGTGGTTATTCAGGCCGAGAACCAGACTCTCGCCACCGTCACGCTGCAGAACTACTTCCGCTTGTACAAGAAGCTCGCAGGTATGACCGGTACGGCCATGACCGAAGCCGCCGAGTTCAACCAGATTTACAACTTGGGCGTTGTTCCGATCCCAACCAACCGCCCAATGATTCGTCTCGATCAGCCTGACTTGATTTACCGCACGGAGCAGTCGAAGTACCAGGCAGTCATCGACGACATCGTCGAGCGTCACGCCAAGGGCCAGCCAGTTCTCGTCGGCACCACCTCGGTCGAGAAGAGCGAGACGGTCTCCAACCTCCTTCGCAAGCGCGGTGTTCCTCACCAGGTTCTTAACGCAAAGTTCCACGAGAAGGAAGCGGCAGTCGTCGCAATGGCCGGCCGCAAGGGCGCCGTCACTGTTGCTACCAACATGGCTGGTCGCGGTACCGACATCATGCTCGGTGGCAACTCCGAGCACATCGCTCGCCAGGATCTTGAGCAGCGCGGAATCGATCCGATCGAAAACGCTGACGATTACAACGCCGCGTGGCCTGAAGCGCTCAAGCGCGCTGAAGCCTCAGTTGCTGCAGAGCACGAAGAGGTCACCGCTCTCGGTGGTCTGTACGTCCTCGGCACCGAGCGTCACGAGTCGCGCCGTATCGACAACCAGCTGCGTGGTCGTGCCGGCCGCCAGGGTGACCCAGGCGAGTCGCGCTTCTATTTGTCACTCCAAGACGATCTGATGCGCTTGTTCAAGGCCGATATGGTCGATGCATTCTTGACGCGCTTCAACGTGCCAGACGATGTGCCGATCGAAGCTTCGATGGTGACGCGCTCAATCCAGTCTGCTCAGACTCAGATCGAGGCCAACAACTTCGAAATTCGTAAGAACGTTTTGAAGTACGACGAAGTTCTCAATCGTCAGCGCTTGGTCATCTACGCAGAGCGCACTGAAGTCCTGGAAGGCAAAGACATTTCTGAGCAGGTGCAACAGTTCTTCGAAGACACCATCAACACGTTGGTCGATCTTGAAGTCGAAGCTTCTTACGACGACAGCTGGGACTTCAATCGCCTCAGCACTGCTGTACGCGAGATCTTCCCGCTGACTGTTGATCTCGAGAAGCTCGCAATCGATACTGATTTCGATGAAGAAGAAATCAAGCAGGCGTTGCTTACCGATCTACGCGATGCCTACCGTCGTCGTGAATCTGATCTCGGCACCGAAGCGACTCGCGAACTTGAGCGCAAGGTCGTTTTGAGCGTGCTCGATCGCAAGTGGCGCGAGCATCTCTACGAAATGCAGTACCTCCAAGAGGGCATCGGCTTGCGTGCAATGGCGCAGAAGGATCCGCTGATCGAGTACCAGCGCGAAGGCTTCGACATGTTCACCGCGATGATGGAAGCCTTCAAAGAAGAAGTTGCTGGCTTCTTGTTCAACGTCCGCGTCACGATTGCTGCTCCTGAGTCAGCTGACGAGGCTCCTGAAATCGAAGTGGCTGGTGCCGCAGCACCAGCTCAGAAGGCGCTGAAGTACACCGCACCGAGCGAGTCAGGTACGGCCCAGGTCAAGGCAGTCGAAAGCAATGGCCCAAGCCGCAACTCGCCATGCCCTTGTGGTTCTGGCAAGAAGTACAAGCGCTGCCACGGCGCCTGACGCTTCACTCAATCACTGAAATGGGTCCGCTAATGCGGGCCCATTTCTATTGCTGCGATAACCCACTGGTCATGTTGAAGTTCGAGCCGCATCGCGAAGGGAAACGCTCGACGATCGAGCATCACGGTAAGGCTGACTTCTAGTGCGAAGGTGCTCGGCGCACAGATGCGCACTGGACCGATTGCGATCTTGGTGTTGGGGGAAATCGAGCGCTGTCGCACTTGTTGAAGTATCTCGAGGTGCCGCAGCGCCGTGCGAGTCATCAGCGGTCGCAGCTGCTGAATGCTGCGACGACCGTAAGCGACCTCCACACATGCCAGGCTGATGCGCGAAACCCACTCCGGCGGAGCAAAGTGCATGGGATCCTCAATGCTGGCGAAGTGTGGGCGAGTGAGCGCGCGAACGGTGACGATGGGAGTCGGCGGATCGATATGCCGACGAGGTGGTTCGAAGAAGGTCGACGTGTACGCGATGCTGTTAGCGGATGTTGTTGAGGATGTCATCGCGATTGAGCTTTAGTCGGGTGCCTGGGCGGATAAGCGAGGGGTCGGAGCCAATGACGGCACGGTTGGCCTCCCAGATGGTTCGCCACGCACGATCAATCGAGCGGGCGCTGGGCTGAGGCTCATCAATGAGCGAGCGAGCGATGGTCCACAGCGAGTCGCCGACCTGAACCACATAGTCGCTGGAGCTCTCGATGGGATCTGGCTTTGATGTCGAGGGAATCATCTCGTCGTCATCGAAGACGATGACTCGGGGCTTAGTTGATGGTGAGCCTGATGGCGAACTTGGTGTCGGAGTTGGCGTGCTAGCGGCCGGTGGCGAAGGCATCGGCGCAACGACTTGTGACGCTTGTGACGCCTGTGACGTCGTCACTCGGTCGATGATGATCGGCGCTTGCTCTGCAGCGCTGGCCATCTGTGGTTGTGCGAGTGCAACGACTGTCGCGAAGCCGAGAGCCGTACGCATGAACTTCGGAAGCA
>JBDLPZ010000089.1:0-3792 GCA_039800825.1 Actinomycetota bacterium | reverse complement strand
GCGTGACGCGCGGCCTTGATTGCAGCTGGAAGCTCTTCAAGAGTCGAGATGACCGAACGCTGATCGACAGTGGTGCCATCGCGAGTGACGACAACTGGAGTCGAGAGCTCGCGGCCTGCCTTGATAAGCGCCTTTGAAATATCTGCGGCCTTGTCGGCAGCGTTCAGCACGACGAGGGTGAGCTTCGATGAAACGTGTGCAGACCAGTCGACGTCAGGATCATTGCCATCGATGATGCGGATTTCAGTGGCGGCGTTTGAGGTCAAACCGACGCCGGTGTAGCCAGCGACGCCCGAGACAGTCGAGACGCCAGGAACGAAATCGAAAACAAACTTTGCTTTGGTCAGCGCAGCGGTCTCGCGCGCGAAAGCACCATCAAGAACAGGATCTCCTGCCATGAGGCGAACAACTTTGCGGCCATCCTTCGCTGCATCCACCACGGCCTTGGAGCGTGCGGCGTACTCGAGTGGGAGGCCCGCTGCGTCGACGGCCGGAACAATCTCGCTGTCGGCAGAGGCATAGCGCTTGGCGATAGCGACGGTATCGCTGTCAGCGATGATCAAGTCGGCTTGGCCAAGAGCGCGTACTGCGCGGACGGTCAGGAGTTCGGCATCACCAGGACCGGCGGCCACTAACGTGACGGAGCCGAGTTGGCGGTTGCGAGTGGCGCTCATGCGCGGGTCACCTCAAGCGTGCGAGTGATGGATACCCGAAAAGGCAAGGGAAGTGGTGCACGCGGCGAGAAACTGCCCCGAGGCCCACGTCCCTAAGTCCGTGACGGGGGTTGGTCCACCGAGGTGGCCCAACCAGGCGGCGCAAGGTTAGGCGTTGGGCCCGTCATCTACCAAAAATCGAGCACACAGGCGTCCGAACTACGGACAGGCTGTCCAGAATGTGAGTTATCGCTTGAGGCGGCGCAGCACACCAGCGATGCCGCTGAGCACGGCGACCACGGCCGCGTGGACGCTGTACTTGCGAGCGAGCCGCGAACGACGGAAGTCAACCGAGCGCCATCCGCACTTGCGAGCCAGCGTGCGCAGGCGGCGATCGCCGTTGACGGCGACCGCATGGCCAACCGTCGACAACATCGGCTGGTCATGCACCGAATCCGAATACGCCGTCGAGAGAGCGAGATCAATCCCCTGCTCTGCTGCGAGCTTTTGAATCGCGACGGCCTTCTCCGCTCCATGCAAAATCGGGCCAGCGAGCTCGCCAGTGAACGTGCCGTCGTTGATTTCGGCGACAGTGCCCAGCGCACCAGTGAGTCCGAGCTTTTGCGCGAGGATGCTCGCAAGATGCTGTGGCGATGCGGTGACGATCCAGACTTGTTCGCCACGCGCAAGATGTTCGCGGGCGATAGCGAGAGTGCGTTCAAAAACTTTAGGAATTAGGAACTCATCGATAACCGGCTCAGCAATCTGCACAAGCTTGTCGTAGCTGTGTCCCTGAGCCAGACGCAAAGCGTTGGCTTTAATGCCTTGCATGTCGTTGATGTGTTCTTTGCCCACCAAGACGAACTTGAGGTTCGTCCATACGAACTTGCGGACGTCATCGTCGGTCAAAAAGTCGTAATGCTTCAGACCGCGCGCAAGGTGAAACATCGACGAGCCACGAATCAACGTGTTGTCGAGATCGAAGAAGGCCGCCGCGGTCATAGGGGCGTAACCGTAGAACCTCGGTCAAGTGCATCGCGAATCTGTTGTGTCGTGACGACCCAGTAGCCGATCTTGATGTCGTCGACGAGCACAGCCGGTACCTCAAGCCAGTATTCATCTGCCAATTCAGGCGAGTCGGTGACCGAGAGCTCTTCCCAGGTCGCGCCAGTCTCAGCCGATACGGCGACAATGACTGCTCGCTGGTCGTCGCACAGGTGGCAGCCGGGCTTGCCGATGAGAGTTATGCGTGCCACTAAAAAGCCGAGCCTCTCTCATCCACCAATCGATCAACCATGGCTTGGACATTAGCGCGAAACTCCTGAGCGAAAGCGAGAACGGCGGTTGAGTCGCCAGCCGCCGGCATGTCCTCAGCAGCAATCGGAGTGCCGAATTCGATGATCCACTTGCTCGGCAGCGGCACGAGTCCGAGCGGACCCATCAGAGGCCATGTCGGTGTGACAGGGAAATACGGCAGGCGAAGCAGTTTCGCCAGCGGCTCCAGATCAGCAATCATCGGATACGCCTCTTCAGCGCCGATGATGGCGACCGGAATCAGTGGAACGCCGGCAGTCTTGGCAGTCGCCACAAAACCACCTTTGCCAAACTGCTGTAGCTGGTAGCGGCGTGCCCAGGTCTTGCCAACACCGGCGAATCCTTCTGGCCAAACGCCGACGAGCTTGCCAAGAGACAGAAGTCGAAAAGCTTCACTGCGATTTGCCGCAGTGGCTCCCGTTGCCCGCGCCAGGTCACTCACGAGCGGCAACTCAAAGACCAAATCCGCCGCAAGCATGTGCAAATGCCGATGCATCGGATGGTGATCGAAGATTGCGAGCTGCGTCATCAGTGCATCAAGAGCGATTGCACCACTGTGATTGCCAGCGATGAGGGCTGGTCCCGTAACGGGGAGATTTTCGATGCCTCGCACTTCGAGGCGGAACCATTTCTCTGCCAGCGGCCTGAGCGCGGCTAAGAAGACTTGGTCAGTGAGCTCTTTGTCGAAGCCGGACTCGTCTGCGCGAGATTGGCCGAGTGAGCGTTGCCGGAGAATTGAAAGAACTGAACTAGCTTCTGGCTCCGGACCAGTATCACCAGCTCGACGCGCGGCCTGGGAGGGCGTGAGATTCATGTGCCCTCCCAAACCAGCGCTCGAAATTTGTTTGCGCTTACTTACGGCCGCTTACTTACGACGCTGTGCGCGGGTCTTGCGAAGATTCTTGCGGTGCTTCTTCTTCGCCATACGCTTGCGGCGCTTCTTGATAACGGAGCCCACGGCTGTTCCTGTCCCTAGTGATGCTTACTTGTGCCAAGCCTAGATTGAAGGCTTGAGAATGAAGAACTCGGGGTTAAGCCGAGGCGACGAACGAGTCGCGGAGGTAATCGGTGACTGCCGATTCTGGGACGCGGTAGCTGCGACCAACCTGAACGGCCTGAAGTTCACCAGCGTGAACAAGACGGTAAACGGTCATTTTTGAAACGCGCATAACAGCTGCAACTTCAGCGACGGTAAGGAACTTTGGATCGTTCACAAGTGGTCGTGGTGCGCTGCTCATTGAGTCTCCCTGGAGTTGCATTTGAAGCCTTTGCAACGGTCCCCAAACCGTCGTGATGTGCGGAGGTTAATACGCGTAGAAATTGAGTCAAGAGGCGGATGAATTACACGTTTGTAATTCAGCGTGAATCATCGTCGCTTCTTTAGGAAAGACTTACGAATCGGCGCACTAAAACGATGGCAGACTAAAACGAAGCAGATGGATCGGCGATCAAACCGTGGTGCGGATAAATCGCGCGACGCGTCGCCATGATGACGCGGTCGATGTCGTTGTTTGGATCCCAACCATCATCGAATCGACTGAACGAAACCGCGCCGTCATCCGTAAACGAAACCGCGTCTTCCTGATGCGTCACAATCGCGACGAGGTGCGTCCAGATTCGCGGAACGACGTCGTAGAGCGCGTAACCGCCACCGCCGACAGCGATCCACTTGCCGTCTGAATATTTGTGCGCCCAGTCATGTATCAATCGATACGCCGCACGTTGACCATCGACAGTCAACTCGAGATGCGTCAGCGGATCGTCGCGATGTGAATCACAACCATGCTGACTGAAAATGACTTGTGGTTTGAAATCTTCAAGCAAC
>JBDLPZ010000088.1:0-6585 GCA_039800825.1 Actinomycetota bacterium | reverse complement strand
AATGATCTCAATCCTCTGCTCGACCAGGCAGTTCGCTTGCTGCGACTCGGTGGAGTAATTGTTCTGCTCGACGCATTCGGCGGCGGCAAAGTCGGCGACCCTGCGCAGCGCGACACTGCGACGGTTTCTCGTCGCCTGTTGGTGCAGCGAATCGGCAACGACCCCCGTCTGACCCCGAGCCTGTTGCCAGTCGGCGACGGCTTGTTGATCGCCGTTGTCAATCGATACGACTTCCCAGCTGATCTGTAATTGACTCTGAATACACAGAAGGCCCCGAGCAATGCTCGGGGCCTTCTGTTATGAAGTATTAAATTGGACGCAAGGTTGGACCAGCAGTCGCAGCAACGTGCGACAACTGTGAACCAAGATCAGCAGCTTCTTCAGAATTGAGTGCAACCACGAGGCGACCACCGCCTTCAAGCGGAACACGCATCACGATGACACGACCTTCCTTGGCGACCTCCATTGGGCCGTCACCGGTGCGCGGCTTCATCGCAGCCATGAATAACTCCTTTGTCATCTGCCGGGCTCACTTACCTGCCCTTGGCCAGGCGCTCAGCGCCCTCAGGGGACGTATTATTCCACGAAAGCCTGACGTCTCCGACCGCAGATATCGAGGCGGATTTCCCTCACGCCCCGCTTGTCTGCCCGTTTTCGGCCTCTGTGGGGCGCGAATTCAGAATCGAAAGCAGCTGTTGAGGTGGTCGTTGACGAAGCCAGTTGCCTGCAGGGCCGCGTACAGCGTGGTCGGGCCTAGGAACACAAATCCAGCCCCCTTGAGCCGCTTTGCGAGCGCCACCGTCTCCTCCGTCTTGGCGGGAATCTGGTCCAGGCGTGAGGCGGGTCGTCGGTAGCCCTGCCGGCGGAGACTGAGATCCGTGGGGGCCGCTTCGGTGAGCGTTTCGGTCAGCCAGCCCTTTCCGTGACTGTCCCACTGCCGAGTCAGCGCCACTGCGTTGTTGACGGTCGCTTCAATCTTGCCGCGGTGACGGATGATGCGTGCATCAGCGAGCAATCGCTGCACATCTGACTCGCTGAATGCCGAGACTCGCTTGGGGTCGAAGTTGACGAAGACTTCCCTAAACGCTTCGCGCTTGCGCAGCACGGTGATCCATGAGAGCCCAGACTGAAACGCCTCAAGCGACAGCCGCTCAAACAGCGCCACGTCGTCTCGAACTGGCTGACCCCACTCAGAGTCGTGATACTCCATGTAGTCAGGAGAACCGTTAGCCCAGCCACAGCGTTGAGTCTCTTTGGTCATCTGCGTAACAGTCAGACTTAAAGGGCTTCGGCGGCTGCCGCAAACTTCTTCAGCGAAAATCGGATTGCGGCAATAAAGATCGGCCGCAATAGGCCGAAGCCAACGAGACCGATGACACCAAGCGGAAGTTCGAGTTGTTCAGTCCAAATGAATCTCGAGTGCGATTCATCAATAGATTCAACAATCATCGATCCAGTGCCGCGAACGACGCGACCAGTGTGCAATACATCTACGCATTGGTCGTCCACCCAGTTTGTGATTGTCATAGTGTCCCAAAAGCCGATCGGTCCAATGCCAGTAAAGCCGGCGATGACTGCGCCATTGCCGCGACCGAGTCCGAGCGCGCCTTCGGCTCGCGATTCAACGCGAGTGCCCATCATCCATTCACCTTGGCGCGGCCAATCGGTGAAGTAATTGAAAACGACTGCAGCAGGCTTTGCTACATCAACTGAGATTTCAATATCAGTGATCATGCACTTCGCCATCATGTGAGTGCTCGTGAGTGTGCTTTGCAAGCGCCTCATCAAGCATGCGATCGACGATGTCGCGGCGATACCCAAACAAGGCGATCGGAATCTTCGTTGCCTTGATATCTGCGATGTCGTGACCCATATGTGGCTGTGCGAAATCGTCTTCTGTATCGAGCGATCCGAGTGCGCCAAGTGCAGCGAGTGCAAAGACAGCTATCAACGCGATGCCCAAAATCCATAAAACCCAAGCCATAGACACAGTCTGTATGAGGTTTGCGACTAGTCCAAGACGCCTCACAGGCATTACACAGATTGATGCGTAAGTCTTCTCTCGTGCTTGGAAGTTACGACCCCAGTTCCTGACTTTGTCGGAGCAGAGTTCGTCTCACCCAAGGAAATCCGTGCAGTTCAGCTTCCTCGAACTGCAAAAACGAAAGGTAAGAAATGTCTAAGAGCGCACTCCGCACCCGCGGTATCGCAACTGGAATCGCAGCACTTGCAGTTTCAGCTCTCGCAGCCGGCGTCGTTGCCGCACCTGCCCAGGCACACGACAACGGTGCCCTCAAGTCAGAGTCAAGCAAGTCCGATCACAACACTCTTGGTGCTCGCCTTTACGAAACCAAGACCATCAAGCTTGCTGACGGCACCATCGTTGCCAAGAACTCTCGCAAGGGCACCATCACCGCTGTTGATGCGACCACGGTCACTGTGACCAGCGCAGACGCTTCGGTTGTTGTCTACACCCCAGCAGCTAACACTGAACTTCGCCGCAATGGCGTCAGCGTTGCTCTCACCGCATTCGTCGTCGGCGACACCATCAAGGTCAAGTCATACACGATCTCTGCGGTCGAAACTGTCGTTGAACTCTCCGCTAAGGGCGTAGTCGCACCTGCGACTGTTCCAGCAACCCGCACTCACCATGACGAGCGCGATCACCACAAGGTCGAGCGCAAGTTCGCATCTAAGGGCACCGCGATTAGCACCATCGCAACCTACAAGAAGGTAGATGGCACTTTCGTGACCGTCGCTCACTACTTCGGCATCGTGGCTAGCGTCACGGACACCACCGTCACCGTGACCTCAGCTGATGGCGCTTCGACCGTCTACACCGTCGGTGCAGCAACCATCACCCGCGATCATGTTGCTGCCACCTTGGCACAGCTCGTTGCTGGCGATCGCATCCGCGTCTCCGGCACCATCACCGCTTCGGTTCTCACCGTTAGCACAGTGAAGGCAAAGAGTGCAGCTGCTTGGTCTGAGCATCGTTCACACGAAGATGTCGCCGATCAGGTTGTCGTCACCAAGGCAAACAAGATCAAGGCGGACAAGGCCAAGAAGATCGCTTCAAAGAAGCACCGCAACAAGTAGGACTTTTCTCCTCTCTCTGCAGAAAAGGCGCTCGGGCAATCGCCCGAGCGCCTTTTCGTGTCTGCAGAGAGTGTGCGGGTTAGACGTCGCGAACTTCGTTGTGTTCGAGCGGAAACACCTCTGGCGCTGGACGATGGATCGCCCTGATGGCCTCTTCGACTGTCGTCGTCCACTCAATGACGTTGAGCGCAGTCGGGCGAACGAATCCGCGATGCTTCAGCGAATCGACCATCTCGCGCAGTGGCGCGAAATCGCCGAATGGATCAAGCACAATCACTGGCTTGGCGTGCATCGCCAGTGACGCAGCCGTCCACACCTCCAGCAACTCCTCAAGCGTGCCGATTCCGCCTGGCAGCGCAATGAACGCATCGGATGCGTTGTCCATCGCCGCTTTGCGCGTGCGCATATCTGGCGTGACGACTAGTTCATCGGCCTCGCGATCACCGACTTCGAATTCGAGCAGTGCCTGCGGAATCACGCCGAGAGTGTGGCCGCCATGCGAGCGCACAGAGCGAGCAATCGCGCCCATCATGGAGACCGCGCCGCCGCCAGTGACAAGCGAGTGCCCATCTGCGACGAGCGCAGCGCCCAGCTCTGCGGCTAACTCGATGTACTTCTTGTCGATTGCATCGCTAGACGAGCAATAAACACATACTGCTGCCATTAGTTGGTCAACCACGTGCGAAGTGCAGATTCGCATGTGTGGAGATGCGAGAGCGGGACGTATTCGTTCGGTGCGTGGGCAAGCGTCGCTGAGCCAGGTCCAAAGTTGACCGCAGGAATTCCCAGACCGCTGAAGCGCGCAACGTCAGTCCAGCCGAACTTCGGCATTGGCTCGCTGCCGACCGCATCTACGAAAGCTTTTGCGGCGGGGTGTGAGAGACCTGGCAAAGCGCCTGCGACGTTGTCGACGACAGTGACCTCGAAGCCGTCGAATACTTCACGCAAGTGTGCCTCTGCTTCTGCTGCACTGCGGCTCGGCGCATAGCGATGGTTGACGGTCACAACACATTCGTCTGGCACCACGTTTCCAGCAACGCCTCCAGAGATGAACACTGCCTGGAGACCTTCGCGATACTCGAGACCGTCGATCATGACCTTGCGGGTTTCGTACTGTCGAAGCCGATCAATGATGTCGCCGGCTCCATGAATCGCGTTGACACCCATCCATCCGCGCGCAGTGTGTGCGCGACGGCCTGATGTGCGCACTTCGATGCGCATCGTGCCTTGGCAGCCACCTTCGACGCCGGCGTTGGACGGTTCCATCAGCACAGCAAAGTCCGCCTTGAGCCACTCAGGGTGAGTCTCGGCTACTCGCTTAAGGCCATTGAAGTTGGCTTCAATTTCTTCGCAGTCATAGAAGATGTATGTGACGTCGCGCGTCGGCTCAGCGACGGTGGCAGCGAGGCGAAGTCCGACTGCGACGCCACCTTTCATGTCGCAAGCGCCGAGGCCGTACATGCGATCTTCGGTGACGTCGAAAGTGCCGGCAGCATCAGCGATTGGCGCGCGTTCCCCTGCCCGCACGACGAGAGCCGTGTCATTGCCTGACGACGGCACCGTGTCGAGGTGACCAGCCAGCACTACTCGTTCGGCGCGACCCAGGTTGGTCTGGGCTACGACGGTGTTGCCGTCACGCTGCACAGTCAGATGAGGGAGCTTGGAGAGGTTCTCGAAGACCAGATCAGCCAGATGCTGCTCATGGCGCGACTCTGAGGCGACGTTGATGAGGTCAGCGGTCAGGGTCTCGATGTCTCGAGTGATGTCTAGTTCAGCACGCTCTGTTGTCATGTCTGTACCGTAGCGGGGTGAACAATTTTGTGACTGCACCTGCCGCTGCTTTCGGCCTCGCAACTTATTCCGACTCGACCCTGCTCGACGTGTGGTACCCAAATCCTGTGCTCTCGGCGACTCCGCTCGAGGTCGACGGCCTCGCGGCCGCTGCACGAGTGGACGCGACCCGCGGTGTGCGCATTGAGCTGGTCACTACTGTTATCGCCGACCTCAGCGCAGCCCCAGTCGATGCAGCAGACGCTTACCTTCGCCTTCACCTGCTGTCACACCGCTTGGTTCAGCCCCGCACCATCAATCTCGATGGCGTCTTCGGACTTCTCACCAACGTCGCATGGACGTCGATAGGCCCAGTCGCCGTCGACAAGGTCACCGAGGTTGTCGTCCGCGCCCGCGGAGCAGGCACCATCGTCAACATCTTCGGCATCGATAAGTTCCCTCGCATGGTCGACTACGTCGTGCCGTCGGGCGTGCGCATCGCTGACGCTGACAGGGTTCGCCTCGGCGCGCACTTGGCTGAAGGCACGACCGTCATGCACGAAGGTTTCGTCAACTTCAACGCCGGCACCCTCGGTTCTTCCATGGTCGAAGGTCGCATCTCTGCAGGTGTGGTCGTCGGCAACGGCTCTGACATCGGCGGTGGCGCCTCCATCATGGGAACGCTGTCAGGCGGCGGCCAACAAGTCATCACGGTCGGCGAGCGCGCATTGATTGGTGCTAACGCGGGTATCGGCATTTCGCTCGGCGACGACTCGGTCGTCGAAGCTGGCACATACATCACCGCTGGTTCGAAGATCACGCTGCCAGATGGCGAAGTCGTCAAGGGTCGCGATCTCTCTGGTGTGCCTAACCTGCTGTTCCGTCGTAACTCCGTCACTGGCGCTCTCGAAGCGACGCCACGTACTGGATCTTGGGGCGGACTCAATGCAGCACTACACGCCAACGACTAAGTCAGTTCGTCGCCGGCGCATTGCGCTGGGTGTTATTGCTGCGCTGTTTATTCTCGGCGCGGTCGCGTGGAAGTTTGGCTTCGCTCTGCTGGGGCTTACACCCGTCGGCGAGTGCACAGTCACCAAAGGGTCAGAGACATCGCAGATTTCGCATGAAGAAGCTGAATCGCTGTTTGAACAGTCATTCGAATCTGGCGAACCACTCGGTCGCGCTGTGATGTCGTGCAGCTACACGCCTCGATTCGGTGGCAACGATCTCACTCTCAACGATCGCGGACTCACTTCCTCTGCTCAGGCGATGGATGACGCGGTGCGCGCGCAGTTTGGTCGAATCCCCGACGGCGGTTACCAGCCCGGCGGCGTGACGACTGGCCACATCCCAGGCTCAGCTCACTACGAAGGCCGCGCGATCGATTACTTCTTCCGACCGTACACTCGCGAGAAGAAGCGACTCGCTGGCTGGCAGCTCGCGCAATGGGCGGTGCTCAATGCGGAGAAGCTCGATATCTCCACGATCATCTTCGATGATCACATTTGGATGCTGAACTCATCGGCTCAAGGTTGGCAGAAATACACACACCCGAGTGGCAATACGGACAACCCAATCTTGCGCCATCTCGACCATGTCCACATTGATGTGCGCTGATTCTCGACATGAGAGCGCATCGAGTTCAACCTAAACTTCGCGGCATGAGTATGAAGCGAACCCTGATTGCAGCACTACTTTCCTTGAGCGTTCTCTTGA
>JBDLPZ010000087.1:0-4463 GCA_039800825.1 Actinomycetota bacterium | reverse complement strand
TGCGCGGTCAGTCATCGAGGTGACGAAATCACGAAACGGCATGAACTCGCCGAATGGCACAACCTTGCGTTTGACGTACTTCTCAACGTAACCAACGTCGGTCCATAGCAGCGAAATGTTGTGCAGGGTGTTGTCTGGTTGAACTTGGACGGCGCCGAGCAGTACTGGTGGATCAATCTGGGACACAACCTGATTCATGAGCTCTGCAGCAACCGCGTCGACCTGAGGGTTGATGTCCGCAGCATTCTCCGGCCAGACAACGAGGTCTGCCGTGTTTATGTCCGTCTTGTGATTGAGAGTGGTTTCAACATGGTGGCGTAGGACTGCACGTAGATCTCCGAACGATCCCAAGCCGTAATGGTCGACCCCACCTTGGACAACCGCGACCCGAGTGGTCTTGGACGTATCCACTGCAACGCCATACGAAAACGGTGTCAGCGCGATCAACAGCAAAACAGAGGCTGCCGCCGCCATTGATGTTTTCAACTCGAAGTGGCTGCGCTCGATAATTGCGTCAGCCAACCAGACTGTTACGAAAATGATGACCCACGTTGCGCCGATTTGGCCGACGTTCGGTGCTAACCCTGCAAATGGCGAAAGCGGAACTGATACGCCGAACTGACCCCAACCAAAGCCGCCCCACGGAACGCTGTCTCTAAGCACCTCGATGCCGGTCCAGATTGTCGCAAAAGCTGCAGATCGGAACTTGAAGTAGCGAACAGACGGCAGAAGTGCGAACGCAACCAGCCACCAGATGGAGCAAAGAGCAACAACCATTGCCCAAGCGTCGGTTCCCACTACTTCCATCCAGGAAAGCAGAGGTGCGAAGTAGCCGACTGCACCAGCGAGGCCAACGAGCGCACTTCGGATTCGGCGCTGTTTTTGAGCGGTCGCATAGATGACTGCAATGCCTAGCGGGAGCAAGGCCCAAGCGCTCGCACGTGGAGGCATTGCTTGAGCGGCAAGCAGGCCTCCGAAGGCCGCGATGGTGAGACGGCCGATGAGATCAATCATGAGTTCATCCCATCAAAAATCGTGGTCCCGCGCTTCCACGTCATCCGACAGCGTGGGAAGTCGTTAGATAGGTCGGGTAGCGGACGATTTCCGCTGCGGAGGTCGGTTGACCACCTCTTGATCGTTGGATCAGTTCGCATCTCATCGAAAGCATCGACTTCCCAAAGCGCGAGCGAAGCAACCGCCCCAACCTCGATAGTGCCACAGTCTTCGACACCATGGTTGCGCCAAAAGCCGCGAGTTGAAGCGGAAAATGCCGCGCGAGCACTGATGCGATGATCAGGGTTGTGTGCTTGTGACGCTGCTGCAATCCATGCCCACGGGTCGCAAGCTGTGACAGGAGCGTCGCTACCAAGAACCATGGCCACACCAGCAGTTGCCGCAGCTGCGAAGTCGTTCAGGCCGTCGTATCGATTGCCGATTCGCTGCGAATACATATCCCCTGCAGAAGCCCAGAGCGAATCGAACTGTGGTTGCATCGAGAGTGTGATGCCGAGTTCTGCGCAGATGGCTCGATGCTTGTCATCGAGCATTTCTGCGTGTTCGATGCGATGCCGACCGGAGGCAACTTTGGTTGCGCCAACAGTTCGAGCAGCCGCTGCATAGCCATCTACAACACTGTCGAGCGCTGCGTCTCCGATTGCATGAAAGCCGGTCGGAAGCCCAGCCTCGACACACGCCGCAATATGTCGAGTGACGTCGTCCTCAGCGATGTATCGCGCTCCGATCTCACCGGTTTCGTATGGTGATCTGAGGAGAGCGGTCTTCGAGCCGAGTGAGCCGTCGACAAAGAGGTCGCCGCCGCAGCCATAGGCGCCCAGGCGTTGCGCGGCCTCGATTCCAAACACATCGCCCCACCAAACAAATACATCGGGCTGGCTGGGGCTCTCCCCCAGCGCGCGGACCGCCGCTGCATCCGCCTCAGACGAAACGATGGGACCAGCCATTTCGTCGACTGCGCCAACGCCGTTCGATGCCGCCTCTGAGAGGAACCGCGCCCGCGCCTTCTCTTTCGCAGAGTCGCTGACGAGTGAGTATGCGGTTTGGCGAGCAAGCGCATGCGCCGCCTTCGTCACGCGCCCGCTCTCATGCCAACCTTCAAGATTTTCGATGCCGGGACATTTCGAGATGAGCGCTCGGTTGATCAAAGCCGAATGGACATCAACTCGAGATGCATACACAGCTGTTGACTGTTCGATGTCTGCGGATTGGGGTTGATATTCCCAGTGCGTGTCATCCCAGCCGTGCGCAATTACGACTGACTCGGTCGAGGAGGCAATGATTTCTGCGATCACCGCGCTGAGTTGGTCTGCCGACGTTACGGACTTAAGGCTCACTGAATTGAGTTCCAAGCCTGCGTTGGTTACATGCACATGGCCGTCACCAAAGGCTGGAGCTAGCCAAAGGCCGCTACAATCAAAAGTGGGAAGATGATCGAAACTGGCTGACTGTGCGTTTGTGCCCAACCAGGCGATGCGACCAGATTCGATGACCAATGCCTGCGCTTCGGTAACGCCTCGAGTGAAGACGTTTGCGTTACGCAGGAGCAGTGCTGTCACAGTAGTTAGTCGATGATTACGAGTTCGCGTGGCCGATTGTTCAAGACAATTGCACCTTCAGGGCCGCAAATCACGATGTCTTCAATACGTGCGCCGGCTTTGCCTTCGCGGTAGAAGCCCGGTTCGATGCTGAACGCGAATCCTTCTTCCATCGGCGTTGTATTACCTGTAACAAGGTAGGGCTCTTCGTGCGTCTCGAGCCCAATGCCATGGCCGATACGGTGAATAAACAGATCTCCGAGCCCAGATTCGGTGAGAATGTCGCGAGCAACTTGGTCGACTGACTCGCAGGAAACGCCAGGCTTCACGTAGCGAGTGGCCGCCTGTTGCGCCTCGTGGAGGACCTCGAAATCGCGAGCGAACCCTGCGTCAGCCTCCCCCATCGAATAGGTGCGGGTGGAGTCGGAGCAGTAGCCGTCTTCCATGGTGCCACCGATGTCGACTACCACGGCGTCGCCCGCCTGGATGACGCGTTGAGACACCTCGTGATGTGGCGATGCAGAGTTGGGTCCGCTACCGACAATGACGAAATCAACCGTGACATGGCCTTCAGCGATGATGGCCCGTGCGATGTCCTTGCCAACTTCAGCTTCGGTGCGCCCAACGCGTAGCCATTGCGCCACGTTCGCGTGTACGCGGTCGATTGCGTCTCCTGCACGTGTCAAGGCCTCGATTTCGTACGCGCTCTTCTTCATGCGCAAAGCAGAGATGGCCGCGACAGCACTCGATGTAGTTGTGTTCGGGAAGGCAGCTTGAACCCGAAGAAGTTTGTCAGCCCACATGCGGCCATCGACGCACAGTGCAGGGACATCGCCCAGATGCGCGTGCAGAAGCGCGTAAGGGCTTTCAACTTCGGTCCAGGTATGTACGTCGAGCCCGAGTGACCCAATTGGGCTGGCGAGCGCTGCAGACTTTTCGAGGAATGGTGAAACAACGAACGGGTCGCCAGCTGCGCGTACCACGAGAGCGGTGAGGCGCTCGAGCGGCACTGCGTCGTAACCAACAAGGTACCGAAGGTCCGGTCCAGGACTGATAACAGCGCAATCTAGGTTGCGACGGACAAGCTCGCTTTGGAGCCGGGCAAGGCGGTCTGTGTATTCGTCGTTGAGCACATGCGTACGGTAGTCGGACAGTGCTGAATAATCGCGCCATGTCTACGATGTTGGTCGATATTGCGACGGTCTACTACCGCGCGTACTTCTCCATGCCAGATTCTCTGAAATCCCCAGACGGACGCCAAATCAATGCCGTGCGCGGAACCTTCGACGCCTTGCTTCACTTCTTGGACACCTACCAGCCAGAGCGTTTCGTCACGGCGTGGGATCTCGACTGGCGTCCTGAATGGCGAGTAGAGCTGCTCGACAGCTACAAGACCGCCCGAGTGGCTGGTGAGGACGAGGAGCAAATGCCTGACACCCTGTCAGAGCAGGTCGACTTGGTGCGTGCGGCGCTCATGGAATTGGGCGTGGACTGCATCGGCGTCGACGGTTTTGAGGCCGACGATGTGGTGGCTCAGTACGCGCGCACACAGCCAGGTGGGGTTTACGTCGTGAGCGGAGACCGAGACCTGTTTCAGCTCATCGACGATGAGCGAGACGTTTCAGTTCTCTACCTAGGCACTGGCGTCGCCAAACACACACACGCTCGAGGCGCGTATATTCGCGAACGATTCGGTATCGAAGCTGGCCAGTATGGCCACTTCAGTGTGATGCGCGGCGATGCTTCAGATGGTTTGCCAGGCGTAAAGGGTGTCGGCGAGAAGACTGCCGCATCGCTTCTCAATGCATTCGGCGATATTCCAGGCATTCTCAAGGCCGCCAAAGCCGCTGACCCTGGGATCAAGCCTCGTATTGCAGCATCTCTTATCGATCACGAGGACTACCTTGAGCG
>JBDLPZ010000086.1:0-10718 GCA_039800825.1 Actinomycetota bacterium | reverse complement strand
CAGGTACTCGTTTCTTGGGCTCCAAGCAATGCAAACGGCGCAATCGTGACGCGATACAACGTTACGGCTAACCCAGGTGGTGCGACGTGTGTTGCCGTAGGCAGCACGCAGTGCTACGTCAACGCTTTGACCAACGGAACTCCGTACACATTCACCGTAACGGCGACGAACCTGCATGGCACGTCTGCTGCGTCCGCTCCTTCTGCACCTATCGCGCCTGCGGGTGTGCCTTCGGCTCCGACCAACGTGGTTGGCGTCTATGGCGATCAGCAAGTCACGGTGGCGTGGACCGCTGCTAACGGTGGTGGCCTCACGGTCGATGCTTACGACGTTGTCGTCTACATCCAGGGTGTCCCTCAGCCAAGCCTCGGTTGCTCTACGACCGGCGCACTGAGCTGCATCGTCACTGGTTTGACCAATGGTCAGGCGTATACGTTCGGCGTCATCGCTACTAACGTGATCGGTCAGTCCCAGGAGTCGTTCCCAAGTGGATTCGTGACTCCATCTGGCAAGCCATTTGCTGTCACCAACGTCGGCGTAAGCCGCACGTCAACGACCGCCACGATCACTTGGACTCCAGGTGGCTCAAACGGTCTCGCGATCCGCTCGTACACGGCGACTGCGTCTAACGGTGCTGAGTGCATCAACATCGTCGGCATCGACGCGCCGAACACCTGCACCATCACTGGCCTCACCGCCGGTGCTGCATACACGTTCTCGGTGAAGGCAAACAACCTCAACGGTGACTCACCACTGACCGCAGTCGGCGCACCAAGCGCAGTCTCAGCAGTCCGTGGCGATCACGAAGTTACGGTGTCGTGGACTGCTGCAGCAGGCGGCGACAGCGCGGCTGTTAGCTACGTCGTCACTTCGACGCCAGAAAGCAAGACCTGCACGACGCTCTCAACGGACGTCTCGGCTACCTCTTGCAAGATCACTGGTCTCACCAACGGTACGCAGTACTCATTCGCAGTTGTCGCTGTTGATGGCGCTGGCCATCGCATTGCGGCTTCGCCTGTGACTGCAACGCCAGCTGGTCTGCCATTCCGTGCAACTGGCGTCGGTGTGACCCGCTCTGGTACAAGCGCCACGATTTCGTGGACTGCTTCTAACGAGAACGGCGCAACCGTCACCGGTTACACCGTGACCGCTAGCCCAAGTGGCAAGACCTGCACTACGACCGATCTCACCAGTTGCACCATCACTGGCTTGGATCTGTTGACTGCATACTCATTCACTGTCGTTGCAACCAACGCGGTGGGCGATTCGCTGGGCAAGGTTCTTGCTGCTCCTTCTAACTTCGTCGTCACTCGTGGCGATCACGAAGTCACCATCAGCTGGACCGCTCCAGCCGGTGGCGAGTCGGCAGCCGTCGGTTACACCGTCACTGCAGATTCAGAAGGCAAGGGCTGCACCACTGCTAGCACCGATGTTGCTCCAACGAGCTGCACCATCACCGGTTTGACCAACGGCAAGGCTTACACCTTCACCTTGGTTGCCACCGATGGCTTGGGTCAGACCGCTGAAGCTCCAGCTGTCACCGTGACTCCAGCTGGCTTGCCATTCGTTTTGGCTAAGCCAACCGCAGTGTTCGGCAAGGCATCGGCAACGGTTAGCTGGTCAGCAGGCGATGGCAACGGTGACGCAATCACCAAGTACACCGTGACCTCAACCCCAGGCGGCTTCACTTGTGAAACCTCTGGCACGAGCTGCGTTGTTACTGGTCTCACCAATGGCACCGAATACACCTTCGCGGTTACCGCAACCAACACGGTCGGCACGAACGCAGCCTCAGTTTCTTCTGATGCTGTCACGCCGGGCGCCGTTCCAGAAGCACCTGCCCTCACCAGCGTTGTCGCTGGCGATCACAAGGTGACTCTGGTCTGGGGCAATGCAGAGCCAAACGGCCGCGCGTTGACCGGTTACAAGGTGACCTCGAATGACCCGAACTTCCACTGTGAAACTGCAGCCAACGTCAACACCTGCGTCATCGCAGGTCTGACCAACGGCTCGAAGTACACCTTCACAGTCCTGGCGACCAACAGCCTCGGCGATGGTGCAGGCGCAGTCAGCGCCGAGACCGTCCCTTACGGCAAGGCCACGGCAGTCACCTCTGCCAAGGTCAACGGTGTAGTCAAGGGCAAGTTCCTGGTCATCGGCGTCAAGGGCGCTAAGTCAAACGGCTCAGCGATTACGAGCTACAAGGTCAAGTACGCCTACGGCACCTCGAAGACCTTCTCGGCCTGGAAGACCATCAAGGCCAACGGCATCTTCAATGTCGTGGGCTGGCCAAAGGGCAGCACGATTAAGTTCCAGGTCGCGTCGGTAAACGCCGCTGGCCAGACTTTCTCGAAGATCTTCACGCTCAAGACGCCTACGAAGTAGTCGACTCTCTCAAGAGGCCGTCCGCCCCCGCCCCTCACAGGGCAGGGCCGGGCGGCCTCTTTTTAACGATTTGGGCGGGAAGGGTCCCCGCCCCTAGACTCCCCCCTTGGCTTGCGCTTCAGCCGTGCCCGTTTTTGCCTTCCCCAAGGTACGGCGGTCATGTCTGTGCGTCGGTCACCCCGCATGATTGATGAGGAGATAGCCACTTTTATGGCCAAGAAAGACGGTGCCATCGAGCTCGAAGGCACAATCACCGAGGCATTGCCTAACGCGATGTTTCGTGTGGAGTTAGACAACGGTCATATGGTGCTTGCTCACATCAGCGGAAAAATGCGTCAGCACTACATCCGCATTCTTCCGACTGACCGCGTGGTTGTAGAGCTTTCGCCTTACGACCTCACCCGCGGCCGGATCGTGTATCGCTACAAGTAAAAGGGAAAATCCATGAAGGTGCAGCCAAGCGTCAAGCCGATCTGCGACAAGTGCAAGGTCATTCGTCGCCACGGCAACGTCATGGTGATCTGCGAAAACCCACGCCATAAGCAGCGCCAGGGCTAAGCAGAAACACAACATAACTAAATAACCCTGCGATAGACCGTAGCTGAACTCTCGGGCCAAGAGGTTCAGACGTCACCCCCAGTGCAGAGGCTGGGGACTTACCCGGGCGGGTAAGACCGTTTATCGCCACGCAAACCTCAGCATTATTAGAAAAGGAACCGCCCAATGGCACGTCTAGTCGGTGTCGACCTCCCTCGCGATAAGCGAGTCGAAGTCGCTCTCACCTACATCTACGGTGTTGGCCGTACCAGCTCACAGGCAGCGCTTGCTACCACTGGTATCAACCCAAACACCCGCGTCAAAGATTTGACGGACGAAGAAGTAATCAAGCTCCGCGACTACATCGATGCAAACCTCAAGGTAGAGGGTGACCTCCGCCGCGAAGTTGCTGCAGATATCCGTCGCAAGGTTGAGATCGGCTGCTACCAGGGTCTACGTCACCGTAAGGGACTCCCTGTTCGCGGCCAGCGCACACGTACAAACGCACGTGGACGCAAGGGCCCGAAGAAGACAGTGGCTGGCAAGAAGAAGGCCACCAAGTAGTAGTCCGAATTCCCTTCGCGGAATTAGTCATTAACAGGAGCAAAACAAACACATGCCCCCAAAGTCATCAAAGGCGGCTGGAGCTAAGAAGCTTCGTCGCAAAGAACGAAAGAACGTGGCCCAAGGCCAAGCGTTCATCAAGAGCACCTTTAACAACACCATTGTGTCCATCACGGACCCAAGCGGTGCTGTTATCTCCTGGTCATCAGCCGGTCAGGTCGGTTTCAAGGGTTCACGTAAGTCGACCCCATTCGCTGCTCAGATGGCAGCTGAAGCCGCAGCTCGCCGTGCCATGGAGCACGGTATGAAGCGCGTTGACGTTTTCGTTAAGGGTCCAGGTTCTGGCCGCGAAACCGCCATCCGCTCATTGCAGGCCACTGGCCTCGAAGTCGGTTCAATCTCCGACGTGACCCCTGTTCCCCACAACGGTTGCCGCCCTCCAAAGCGGCGTCGTGTCTGAGGCCTTGAGGAGATACTGAATCATGGCTCGTTATACCGGTGCCGACTGCAAGCGTTGCCGTCGCGAAAAGACCAAGCTTTACCTCAAGGGTTCAAAGTGCGATTCGGGCAAGTGCCCGATCGAAAAGCGCCCTTACCCACCCGGCCAGCATGGCCGTGCACGTACGAAGGAATCTGAGTACCTGCTCCAGAAGCGCGAGAAGCAGAAGTGTGCCCGTATCTACGGTGTGCTCGAGAAGCAGTTCCGTGGCTACTACGAAGAAGCTCACCGCAAGAGCGGCAAGACCGGTGAAAACCTCTTGCTGATCCTCGAGAGCCGTTTGGACAACGTTGTTTACCGTGCAGGCTTTGCAAAGAGCCGCGACATGGCACGCCAGGTTGTTCGCCACGGTCACATCACTGTGAATGGTCGCAAGGTGGATATCCCATCTTTCCGCGTTTCACCTTCAGACATCATTGAAGTTGTCGCAGGTTCACGCGAACTCACCCCATTCCAGGTGGCACGTGCAGAACACGGCGAGCGCACCGTTCCAGCTTGGCTCGAAGTAATCCCAAGCCAGATGCGCATCCTCGTGCACCAGCTTCCAGTCCGCGCACAGATCGACACTGCTGTTCAAGAACAGCTCATCGTCGAGTTGTACTCCAAGTAAGACCTCTGGTGTTGGGGGCGAGAAATCGCCCTCAACATCACCCCTTGCTGTGGCACAAAAGTTCCACAGTTGGCCTAAACGTGACGTCAAATCGAGGTCGTCACCGAAAGGAAGAGAAAAGTGCTTATTGCACAACGCCCAGTTCTCACTGAAGAGTCTCTGTCTCCAACCCGTTCACGCTTCACGCTTGAACCACTCGAGCCAGGCTTTGGTTACACCCTCGGCAACTCACTCCGCCGCACTCTGCTTTCGTCGATCCCAGGCGCTGCTGTCACCAGCATCCGCGTCGATGGCGTTCTGCACGAGTTCAGCACCATCGAAGGTGTTAAGGAAGACGTTGTTGAGTTGGTTCTCAACATCAAGAACATCGTTGTTTCATCTGAGCTCGACGAGCCAGTTGTGATGGTTCTTCGCAAGAGCGGTGCCGGCGCAGCTACTGCAGCTGACATCACTGTTCCTGCAGGTGTGGAAATCCACAACCCAGAACTTCACATTGCAACCTTGAATGACAAGGGTCGTCTCGAAGTTGAGTTCGTTGTCGAGCGTGGTCGTGGCTACGTGTCGGCTGTTCAGAACAAGCAGGTTGGTCAGGAAATCGGTCGCATTCCGGTTGACTCGATCTACAGCCCAGTTCTTCGCGTGACCTACAAGGTCGAAGCAACCCGTGTTGAACAGCGCACCGACTTCGACAAGCTCATCATCGATATCGAAACCAAGCCAGGTCGTGCACCTCGCGATGCCATGGCATCTGCAGGTTCAACCTTGGTCGAACTCTTCGGTCTCGCACGTGAACTCAACGATCAGGCTGAAGGTATTGAGATTGGACCATCTGCGACCGACGTGTACGCAGCGGAACAGCTCAGCACCCCAATCGAACAGCTCGATCTGACCGTTCGTTCTTACAACTGCCTCAAGCGCGAAGGCGTCCACACCGTGGGCGAACTCCTTGCTCGCTCTGAAGCAGATCTGATGGACATCCGTAACTTCGGTGCAAAGTCCATCGACGAAGTCAAGGCGAAGTTGCACTCGCTCGGCTTGTCTCTCAAGGACAGCCCAGAGGGTTGGAACCGTCCAATGTCCGAAGAAGCATGGGCTGATGAAGTCGATGCAGACCAGTCCTTCGTAGAGGACGAGTCGTACTAATTAGTGCGACTTGCATAAGGAGAAACAATGCCAACCCCAACTAAGGGCGCACGCCTCGGTGGCGGTCCAGCTCACGAGCGCTTGATCCTCGCGAACCTCGCGAAGGCCCTCTTCGAGCATGGTCGCATCACCACGACTGAAGCCAAGGCAAAGCGTCTGCGTCCATACGCAGAAAAGCTCATCACTGCAGCGAAGCGTGGCGATGTCCACGCTCGCCGTCAGGTCGCCAAGGTCCTCTTCGGTAAGAGCGGCAAGGACATCATCCACGTCCTCTTTACCGAAATCGGCCCACGCTACGAAAACCGTAACGGTGGCTACACCCGCATCGTCAAGCTGAACCCACGCAAGGGCGACAACGCTCCAATGGCAATCATTGAGCTCGTCGAACCACTGGCTGAAGCTGTTGTTGCAGAAGCAACTGCTGCTGCTAAGAAGGCTGCAAAGGCACCTAAGGCTGAGAAGCCAGCTGCCCCAGTCGTCGAAGAAGCAGCTGTCGAAGCAGCGGTCGAAGAAGAAGTTGCAGCTGAAGAAGCTGTTGCTGAAATCGTCGAAGAGACTGCTGAAGAAGTTGCAGAAATCGCTGCTGAAGATGCAGAAGCTGTCGAAGCTGATGCCGATGCTGCAGAGGAATCCGAGAAGGCTTAATGCCGCTCTCATTAACGCCGAACGAGCCCTCGTCCCCACCTGTGGGACGGGGGTTCGTCCGTCTGCGTTTAGATCTCGCCTACGACGGCACCAACTTCGCCGGCTGGGCAATCCAGGCCAACAACCTGCGCACCGTCCAAGACGAAGTGCAAAAAGCCATCGCGTTGGTGTGGCGACTTCGTCAGCCAGTCACAGCGTTCGTCGGTGGACGCACAGACGCGGGCGTACATGCGCGCGGCCAGGTTGTTCACTTCGACATTCCTGAAGACTCCTACATCGACTTCTTCAGGCAGCAATACAGCCTCAATGGCTTGCTGCCAGTGGATGTGCGCGTCAACCGCGTCTCGTATGCGCCAGCTGGCTTTGATGCACGCTTTGCTGCAGTCGGGCGCCGTTACACGTATGCGATCGCTGATGGGGTCGCTGATCCGATCACGCGCAATCACGTCGTCAACTATTGGCGAGAGCTCGATGTTGATGCGATGAATGAAGCTTCGGCGAAACTGCTCGGCCTCCACGACTTCACGACGTTTTGCAAGCAGACTGACTACGGCACATCGATTCGGACGCTGCAGGAGTTCTCCTGGAAGCGCACTCACTACGGAGTGATGGCGACTCTGCAGGCTGATGCGTTTTGCCACTCCATGGTGCGCTCGCTCGTCGGCTCGCTTGTGCCAGTCGGCGATGGTCGTCGCGATACCGACTTCCCGCTTCAAATGCGCGAACTGCGCGAGCGCACTGGCGAATTCACCGTGATGCCGGCGCACGGCCTCATTCTTGATGAAATCCTTTATCCGGCTGATGATCAACTGCAGGCTCGCCAGGACCTCACCCGCGCCAAGCGCGAACTCTCCTAGCGGTACGTGTAATTGCCCTATGCGGTACGTGTAATTGCCCTATGCGGTACGTGTAATTTCCCTATGCGGTACGTCCCCACGCACTAAGTGGTACGTCCCCACGCACTAAGTGGTACGTCCCCACGCATAATTGCGCTCGTGCCGCACATCGACGTTCAACATCTCAGCTACGCATTGCCTGATGGCCGCGTGCTGCTCGATGACGTTTCATTTCGTGTCGGCGATGGCGCAGTAGCTGCACTGGTAGGAGCTAACGGCGCCGGCAAGTCCACCTTGATGAAGTTCGTCTCGGGGGAGTGGCAACCGCACGAGGGCAGCGTCGTATATAGCGGCCGCGTCGCGGTCATGCCTCAGTTCATCGGGCACATGACTGAAGGCACCGTTCGCGATCTACTACTCACGGTCGCGCCGGCGAAGTTGCGCGAAGTTGCTGCGCTGATCGATGAGTGCGAACTCGCGATGATGGAGAGTGACGACGAAGCCACGATGATGCGCTACGCGCAGGCGATCGCGGACTGGGGCGAGTACGGCGGCTACGACCTTGAGGTCGTGTGGGATGTCTGCACGATGGCGGCGATGGGCAAAGAGTTCGAACGGGTCCGCGCCCGTGCCGTCGGCACGCTGTCGGGTGGCGAACAAAAGCGCCTGGTTCTCGAGTCGCTCTTCCGCGGGGCCGACGAGATTCTTCTGCTCGATGAGCCAGACAACTATCTCGATGTGCCGGGCAAGCGTTGGCTTGAGCAAAAGCTTCGAGAGTCATCGAAGACTGTGCTGCTCATTAGTCATGACCGCGAACTTCTTGCCGCCGCGGCGACGCATATCGTATGCGTTGAACTCAGTCCTGCAGGCAACACCGTCTGGGTGCATCCCGGCAGCTACCGGACTTTCCACCAGGCGCGGCGCGAGCGATTTGAAAAGCTCGAAGAAATGCGACTTCGCTGGGATGAGAAGCATCAACAACTCAAAGATCTTGTTCAGTCACTCAAAGTGAAGTCTGCCTTCAACGATGGCATGTCCTCGCGATATCGCGCCGCGTGCACTCGTCTGGAGAAGTTTGAACTCGCTGGTCCGCCACAGGCAGTTCCCATCGAGCAGAACATCAATATGCGGTTGCGCGGCGGTCGTACTGCGAAACGCGCCGTGGTCTGTGAACAGCTTGAGTTGAGTGGACTTACGAAACCTTTTGATCTTGAGGTTTGGTACGGCGAGAGACTGGCGGTCCTCGGTGGCAATGGCACCGGCAAGTCGCACCTCCTGCGACTTCTTGCACTAGGCGGCAGCGATCCCGATGTTGAGCATCGGCCAGTCGGGGACATCGTCATCGAATCGGTCGGCCATTTCGGTAGCGCAAAATTAGGTGCGCGCGTCATCCCAGGATGGTTCGCGCAGACGCATATTCGTCCCGACCTCACTGGACGCACATTGCTCGAGATCTTGCATCGCGGTGACGAACGTCGCGCTGGAATGCCTCAAGAACCAGCCGCCCGCGCGCTCGATCGCTACGAACTCGCATATGCGGGTGAGCAGAAGTACGACACATTGTCAGGTGGACAACAAGCGCGTTTCCAGATTCTGCTTCTCGAACTCGGCGGCGCAACTTTGCTACTTCTCGACGAGCCGACCGACAATCTCGACCTCGCGAGTGCTGATGCACTGCAGACGGGTCTGGATGCTTTCGACGGCACAGTCATCGCCGTAACGCACGACCGATGGTTCGCTGAAAGTTTTGATCGCTTCTTGCTCGTCGACTCGGATGGAAGCGTTCGCGAGACTGATGGTCCGGTCTGGCAAGGTCGCGGTTGATTGCTACTTGCTAAGCCGGTGATACAACTCGAAGTCCAGCGGCCGTCGCCGCTTCTGCAAACTGTTTGTCATAGGTGACGAGTGCATCTGCATCTATCAGCAATGCGGTGGCGAGATGAATAGCGTCAAGCGCGCCAAGGTGTTGCGCTTCAAAGGAACTCGCAATGCGCAACTGCGCCGGAACTATCTCTACGGTGCTGATGTATTCGAGGATTTCGCTGACTAGTGCAGGCGACTCTTTCCGTCGCCGAGCAGCGCGGTGAAGCTCAACCGAAAGGATGGCGCTGCTGCAAAGTTCTTGGTCCTGGACCGCATGCACGAGTGCAGCTGACTCTTCCTCAGCGAAAACGAGTTTGGCCGCAGCGCTGGCATCGAGGTACATCATCGTGGATCCAGCCGCTGACGATCCTCTTCGCGCATCTGGTTGATGGTTGCTGAGAATCGTGCGGCACCCGAGGGCAGAGTTGATAAAGGCAAAAGGTCGGGGAGTGGCTTGCGCGCCCGACGCACTTTGAAGCCGTTGTAAACATCGGATGACGGCGGTGACAGGACGGCCACCACCTCGCCATTGTTCGTGATTTCCATACTCTCTCCTGCCTGGACCTCGCGGAGGATCACAGCGCTGTTGTTGCGGAACTCGCGGTGGGAGATTCTGCGCATAACTTGCCCCTTTGTGTAGCACGGTGTAGCACGCCTGTGGAAAAGGTACTCCCGGCCGCCCAAAGTGCCTGGTTCGGCGTGTCGTGGCCTTGTGGATAGGCGAAAGTGGTAGCCGTTTTGACCGCGCGACCCGCCTACGGGTAATCTCCGCCTCCGCTATGCGCACTCTTCTGTGCGTGTACAAGGTCGTCGTGGAAGCACGGCAGCCCCCACCCCTAGAACGAAGGTTTTTGCTGTGCGCACTTTTCAGCCAAAAGCGACTGAGGTCGAGCGTACGTGGCACATCATTGATGCCACTGACATTGTCCTGGGCCGCCTAGCCGTCCAAACTGCTAACTTGCTGCGCGGTAAGCACAAGCCAACCTTCGCTCCACACGTTGACTGCGGTGACTTCGTCATCGTCATCAACGCAGGTGCAGTGGCGCTGTCCGGTGCAAAGTTGACCGACAAGTTTGACTACCGTCACTCAGGTCAGCCAGGCGGTCTCACCGCAACTGCATACGGCGACTTGTTGAAGAACAACCCACGCCGCGCGATCGAGAAGGCTGTTAAGGGCATGCTCCCTCACAACCGTCTTGGCGCACAGCAGCTGACCAAGCTCAAGGTTTACGCAGGCGCTGAGCACCCACATGCTGCTCAGAAGCCAGTCCCATTCGTCATCACGCAGGTTGCGCAGTAGTCACAAGCGCATCCGCGTTTGTGTGAGGAAGGAAAACAGTGACTGAGGTCGCCGAGGTTTACACCAGCGAGACTGCCGCTCCGGCAAAGGCTTCTCGCAACGTCAAGGCTGTCCCGAGCAATGCAACGGGTCGCCGCAAGGAAGCCGTCGCACGCGTTCGCCTGGTTCCGGGCACCGGTCGTTGGGTCATCAACGGTCGCGATCTCGCTGACTACTTCCCCAACAAGGTGCATCAGCAGCTCGTCAACGATCCGTTGAAGCTCGTTGATCTCGAAGGTCAGTTCGACGTCTTCGCAACCCTCAACGGTGGCGGCAGCTCAGGCCAGGCAGGCGCAC
>JBDLPZ010000085.1:0-7651 GCA_039800825.1 Actinomycetota bacterium | reverse complement strand
GAGCTGACTGCGTCCATCGTCTTTGGATCCGCGCCGTGTGCGAATGCAGCAACCTGTGCCGCCGCTGGCCACTGAGAGTTGTGAACTGAATCGGTCTTCCACCATGACCACACCTCATCAGTGACGAATGGCAAGAATGGCGCAAACAACTTGAGGTAGGTCTCGGTAGCGATACCCAGGGCAAGGCGGCCGCTCTTTTGGCCCGCAGCGTTAGCGTCGTTGTAGACGCGATCCTTCACGAGTTCGACGTAGTCATCACAGAACTGCCAGAAGAACTGCTCGGCGACTTCGAGAGCCTTGGTGTAGTTGTAGCTTTCGAAGGCTTCCGTAGCATCTGCGACGACCGTGCTCAGCTGAGAAAGCATCGCCCGATCTAGAGGCTCGGTGACGTCAGCAGCAGCACCGTCAGTGAAGGCCTTGAGCGACAGCGCAAACTTGCTGGCGTTGAGGACCTTGATCGCCAAGCGGCGACCGATCTTCATCTGCCCAACATCGAATGCGGTGTCGGTGCCCGGACGGCCTGACGCTGCCCAGTAGCGGACAGCGTCTGAGCCGTGCTCGTCGAGCAAACCCATCGGTGTGACCACGTTGCCCTTCGACTTCGACATCTTATTGCGGTCTGGATCCAAGATCCAGCCAGAGATGGCTGCATCGGACCATGGCAGCACGCCTGATTCGAGATGCGCACGCACGACTGTCGAGAACAGCCACGTGCGGATGATTTCGTGTGCCTGTGGGCGAACATTGAATGGGAAGACGCGCGACCAAAGATCGTTGTCGCGCTCCCAGCCACCAGCGATCTGCGGAGTGAGCGAGGAGGTTGCCCACGTGTCCATGACGTCTGGGTCACCCATGAAGCCACCGGCGACGCCGCGCTGTTCGTTGGTATAGCCAGCGGGAGCCTCGGAGGCTGGATCGATTGGCAGTTGATCTTCAGACGGAACCAGTGGCTGGTCGTAGATTGGATTGCCTTCAGCATCAAGTGGGTACCAGACCGGAATCGGCACACCAAAGAAGCGCTGACGAGAAATGAGCCAGTCACCCGTCAGGCCCTCGACCCAGTTGGTGTATCGAACGCCCATGTGCTCTGGATGCCAGTTCAGTTCGCGGCCGCGCTCAACGAGGCGAGCGCGCAGGTCGAGATCGCGACCACCATTCTTGATGTACCACTGACGCGTCGTCACGATTTCGAGTGGCTTATCGCCCTTTTCGAAGAACTTGACAGGGTGCATGATCTTGCGGGCCTCGCCGACCATGTCGCCGCTTTCGGTGAGCATGCTCGCCAAGCGTTCGCGTGCCGTGTGGACCGTCGCACCAGCGATGGCTTCGTACGTGGCAATGCCAGCGGCCGCGGTAATCCACGATGGAGTCTCGCGAAGAATGCGGCCGTCCCATCCGAGAATCGGGCGAGTGTCGAGCTGAAGCTCGCGCCACCAAATGACGTCGGTGACGTCACCGAAAGTGCAAATCATCGCGATGCCCGATCCCTTTTCAGGATCTGCAAGGCGGTGAGCAACAACTGGCACTTCGACATCAAAGAGAGGCGTGCGAACGGTCTTGCCGAACAGCGGCTGGTAACGCTCATCATCTGGGTTCGCGACGAGGGCGACGCAGGCAGGCAACATTTCCGGACGAGTCGTCTCGATGAAGATGGACTCACCGCTGTCTGTGCGCTTAAAGCCGACGCGGTGGTAAGCGCCTTCCTTTTCACGGTCTTCGAGTTCAGCCTGTGCGACAGCAGTCTGGAAAGTGACATCCCAGAGCGTCGGGGCTTCGGACTGGTAGGCCTCGCCGCGAGCGAGATTGCGTAGGAATGCGCGCTGTGAAGCGGCGCGAGCGTTTGAGTCGATCGTCTGGTACGTGTGTGACCAGTCCACCGAGATGCCGAGGCGGCGCCACAGTTCTTCGAATGCCTTCTCGTCTTCGACAGTCAGCTGTTCACATAGCTCCACGAAGTTGCGGCGAGAAATTGCAATCTGGTCTTTGCCAGCCTCTGCAGGTGGCGTGAAGTTCGGGTCGTATGGAAGCGATGGATCGCAGCGCACGCCGAAGTAATTCTGAACGCGGCGCTCGGTCGGAAGTCCGTTGTCATCCCAACCCATTGGGTAGAAAACTGACTTGCCGGTCATGCGCTGGTAGCGCGCGACGCAGTCGGTGTGGGTGTAGGAGAACACGTGTCCGACGTGCAGCGAGCCTGAGACGGTAGGCGGGGGAGTGTCGATTGAGAACACGCCAGCCCGGTCGCGGGTGCGGTCGAAACGGTAGACGCCCTGATCTTCCCAACGCTCTACGAAGCGGTGCTCGACTCCCTCGAGGGTCGGCTTTTCGGGCATCAACGGGTACAAAGGCTGTTCCATAAGGGGGCATTCTAGGAGTCCGTGAAGGGCAGCCCGTAGGGTGAAGACCATGGCTAACTCGAACGACCCACAGCTGATTCTTGAATTTGAACGGGTAATTGCTGCGCTCAATGAGCGCGCCGCCGAAAACGTCATCATTCCTGGCCTCGACCGCATCTCGTACCTGATGTCGATCTTGGGCGATAGCCATACGGCGATGGACGTGATTCATGTCGCTGGCACTAACGGCAAGACCAGCACTTCTCGCATGATTGAGAGCCTGCTGTCGGCAGCATCGCTGAATACGGGCCTCACGACGAGCCCGCATCTGCACGATGTGCGCGAGCGCATTCGCATCTACGGCCAGCCGGTCCCGATCGAAACGTTTGTCGAGACTTTTGACGATATCGCGCCGTACCTAGAGATGACGGATGAGCATTTCACTGAAGGCCGACTCTCGTACTTCGAGACGATGACCGCAATGGCATTTAGTGCATTCGCACAAGCGCCGGTTGATGTCGCTGTAGTCGAAGTCGGGCTCGGTGGACGTTGGGATGCCACCAACGTCGTCGAACCAGCTGTGTGTGTGATTACTCCGATCGGACTTGATCATCAGAACTATCTCGGCGACACCATCGAACTGATCGCGGCTGAGAAGGCTGGCATCATCAAGCCTGGCGCGATTGTGGTTGTCGGTATGCAGGATCCGCGTGCGATGGAAGTTATCAAAGCTAAAGCAGACGAAGTCGGTGCTGCGCTGCTCGTGCAGGGAATCGACTTTGGTGTTGTTGACCGCTCGCTTGCTGTCGGCGGACAAGTGCTGACTCTCCGCGGCGCCGGCGGCATCTACGAAGATGTGATCTTGCCACTCCACGGTGAGCACCAAGCGAATAACGCATCACTCGCGCTCGCAGCGGTCGAGGCATTCTTCGGCGCAGGCGTGGAAGGAAAACAGGTCGATGCAGACATCGTTGCTGAAGGCTTCGGTAAAGCGACCTCACCAGGTCGTTTAGAGGTTGTTCGCCGTGGTCCTACAGTCATTGTGGATGCAGCGCATAACCCCCATGGCGGTCAAGCGCTCGTTGCAGCGCTATCTGACGAATTCGGTTTCGACAAGATCATCGCAGTCGTCGGCATGTTCGCAGATAAGGACGCCGAAGGCTTCTTGACTTTGCTTGAACCAGTCGTCGATCACATCATCATCACGCAGACCAACAATGAACGTGCGATTTCAGCGTCTGAACTTGCTGACCTTGCGCGAACTGTTTTTGATGCTGACCGGGTAGATGAGCAGTCGCAGCTGACAGATGCAATCGCCCGAGCTATCGAACTCGCGGACGAGAGCGCCGCAGATGACGCGGCTGTCGGCATCGTCATCACTGGATCGGTCTACACAGTTGCGCAGGCTCGAGCCTTGCTCGGAAAGCGCTCAGCATGATGTGGGCGCGACTTGCTAGCGCGGTCGTCGTCATTCAGGCGATAGTTACGGCGTTGACTTTTCCGCTGCTCAAGTCACTGACAGACCAGCAGGGGAGTCAGAGCCAGATCCTGCTGATTGCACTGGTACTGCTTTTAGTGCCGGCCGTTTTTCGACGGCCCGGCGGACGTTGGGTTGGCGAGGTCGTCGAAGTCGTCGCTTTGGTCATCTCATGGCAAGTGCCAGCGCTATTCGTTCTCACACTGATCTTCTACGCGCTCTGGCGCTACGCCCTGCGTATCGGCATGCGCATCGACAAGGACCGTTCCGCTGCCGCGAGCGGCGAGTAGACTCAAAGTCACGAAAGAGAGGCACTCCATGACCCAGCGCACTTTGGTCCTCATTAAGCCAGACGGTGTGGCACGCGGACTCGTCGGCGAAATCATCGGCCGCATCGAGCGTCGCAACTATTCGGTCGTCGCCCTCGAGATGCGCACGCTGACCCGCGAATTTGCTGAGCAGCATTACGCCGAGCACCATGGCAAGGACTTTTTCGCTCCGCTGGTCGATTTCATCATTTCTGGCCCGCTCGTCGCGGCCGTCATTGAGGGACCAGAAGCCATCTCTGCGTGGCGGGCTATGCAGGGTGCCACCAACCCGTTTGCGGCGGCTCCAGGCACGATTCGCGCCGATTTTGCCAACTCCAACCGGCTGAACCTGACCCACGGATCAGATTCTGAGGAGTCCGCTGCTCGCGAAATCGCTCACTTCTTCCCAAATCTGGGCTGATTTCCCCTCGCAGTAGACCGATTTGCCTCACAAAGGTCTAACTCTCGCGGTTCGGTAATTTATCGATTCACGCTTAGGCTTGCCCCTTGGCTCTGCCATGACCTGGCCGAACCACACTTCCCGGAAGGCTCTACTCAATGGTTAACACATCGTTCCTTGGCCGTGACATGGCCATCGACCTTGGTACTGCGAACACCCTCGTTTATGTCCGTGGACGTGGCATTGTTCTGAATGAGCCATCTGTGGTCGCGATTGACCGCGACACCAACAAGGTTTTGGCCGTCGGCTCCGAAGCGAAGCAAATGCTCGGCCGCACCCCTGGAAATATCGTCGCAATTCGCCCTCTCAAGGAAGGCGTTATCTCGGACTACGAAGTTTCGTCGGAGATGATTCGCTACTTCATCCGCCAGGTCCACAACAAGAGCCGCATGTTCTCAAAGCCACGCGTGCTGATCTGTGTCCCAAGCCTCGCGACCAACGTTGACCGTCGTGCGATCGAAGACGCGGCCCGCGATGCTGGCGCCCGCGAAGTGTTCTTGATCGAAGAGCCAATGGCAGCTGCAATCGGTGCTGGCCTGCCTGTCGGTGAACCTCAGGGCAGCATGGTCTGCGACATCGGCGGTGGCACGACTGAAATCGGCGTCATCTCTCTCGGTGGTCTCGTTACCAAGCGCTCCGTCAAGGTTGGCGGCGACCGCCTCGATGATGCAATCATCAACTGGGTGAAGAAGGAATACTCGATGTTGATCGGCGAGCGTATGGCCGAGCGCATCAAGGTCGAAGTTGGTTCTGCTTACCCAACTGCCGATTTGGCCAAGGCTGAAATTCGCGGACGTGACCTCATTACGGGTCTGCCACGCAGCATCATGGTGACGCCTGAAGAAATCCGTAAGGCAATCGAAGAGCCAGTCGCTGAAATCGTTGACACCGTCAAGGTGACTCTCGATCAGACGCCTCCAGAGCTTTCGAGCGACATCATGGACCGCGGCATCGTCCTCACCGGTGGTGGCGCACTTCTGTCTGGTCTTGATGAGCGTTTGCGTTCTGAGACTGGCATGCCCGTCACCGTTGCAGATGATCCACTGAACTGTGTCGCCATCGGTTCAGGCCGCTGCATCGAAGATTTCGAAACTCTGCGCCGAGTATTTGTTCAGAAGAACCGCGCCTAAGAACCAGGTTCTATGGCTAGGCGTCGAACTCCCTCAGACATCGATCCTCGCTTCATTCTTGCGGGGCTCGTTGTTTTGTCATTCCTGCTTTCGCTGATTGATGGCCGCTCGACGAGCGCCCTCGGCGGACTGCGCAGCGCCTCGGCAACGGTTCTTTCGCCTATGCAAAATCTTGCATTCAGCATCTCTTCGCCGGTCGTATCCTTCTTTGGCGACTGGTCCGAGGTTGGCTCAAAAGATGAACGCATCTCTGCGCTCGAGGCACAGAATGATGCGCTGCGTCGTCAGATTGCCGGATCCAAAGACGCACGCCGTCGCGTCAAAGAGCTCGACTCACTGCTCAACACCGCAGGTCTCGGCAACTTCCGCATCGTCGCCGCTCGCGTGATGTCGATTGGTTCCGCATCTGGTTTTGGTGCCACGGCGTTGATTGATGCTGGCTCCGCCGATGGCATCAAGGTCAACATGACTGTGATCGCAGGTGCAGGCATGGTTGGTCGCGTGTTGGCCGTTACGAACAACTCGGCGACCGTCCTCCTCATTGTTGACTCGACATCTACGGTCGGTGCGCGCGTCGCGGGCAGTGGCCAAGTCGGTTTCTTGTCTGGCACCGGCAAGCCACATCAGCTCACTCTCGAATTCATCGACGACACGACCAAGGTGGCCGTCGGCGATCGCTTGGTTTCTTATGGCGTCAAAGATGGCATCTTCGTTCCAGGTGTGCCGCTGGGCACTGTGACCAAGGTGCGCAAGGCGCAGGGAACCAACGGACAGCTGGCGTACGTCGATCCGTTTGCGGATATCACTGCACTGGATCTCGTCGGCGTCATCGTCAACAAGCCGCGCACCGATCCGCGTGATTCACTTTTGCCAGAACCAAAGCCATCTCCAACCGTCACCGTGACTGTCACAGTCGCGCCGGGCGATGGCGCATTTGCGGTGAAGACCACAGCGACTCCAAAGACTTCGACGACTGCTAAAGCGACGGCTTCAAGCACTTCAACTGGAAAGAAGAAGTAATGAAGAACTTCCGCTTTGCGTTGATTGCCCTCGCCCTTGTGGTCGCGGCCGTCATGGAATCGACCTGGCTGACGCTTATTGGTCTGCCTGGAGCTGTGCCGCCATTGATGCTCATGGCGGTGCTGGGATTGGCGCTGCGTCGTTCACCAGCGAATGCTGCAGTTGTTGGTTTCTTTGCAGGTCTGCTGATGGACGTCATCCCGCCATCTACTACGCCGATGGGTGTGTCGGCCGGCGCTTTCGCAATCGTCGCGTTTGTCGTGGCAGGTCTCAAGCCTTACATCGAAGGTTCGCCAGCGCTGCCACTCGCGGCCGCCTCGGGCGCCGCGGTAGCAGCAATTGTGATTCGACTTTTCATTGCCGTCACAACTGGTGTCTCGCAGAATCTAACCGACAACTTGTTCGGCAATTTGATTACATCTGCGGTCTATGCGCCGCTCCTTGCAGTGGCGGTTTTCCCGGCTGTGCAGTGGTTTGATCGCTTCGTTACGCCACGCGTTACGACAACGATCGTGAGGTGACGGCATGGACCACTCCTATAGTCGACTATTCATCTTGCGCATGCTTGTCTTGTCGCTGTTCGTCGCATTGGTCGGTCGCCTTTTTGTGATGCAGGTCGTTGATGGCGATCAGTTCCGCGAACAGGCCGCAAACAGCCGCTTCCGCGATGTTGTGGTTCCATCCACGCGCGGTGTGGTTCTCGACCAAGCTGGCCGAGTTCTGATCGGCAATCGCCGCACTATGGTTGTGTCAGTCTCGATTCAGACCCTCAGCGCTCTTGAAGATGGCGGAGCCCGTGTCATCAAGGAGCTTGCTCCGCTGCTCGGCATGAAACCTTCTGAGCTCGCAGCTCGCATCAAGGTGTGCGATGGCAAGACTGCCAAGCCGCCGACATGCTGGAACGGCTCGGCATTCCAGCC
>JBDLPZ010000084.1:0-3212 GCA_039800825.1 Actinomycetota bacterium | reverse complement strand
TTCATCAAGCGCGATCCAAAGCTCACCCAGTCGCCGAAGCCCCGCGCTTAACCTGACCACTCACATCGTCGTGGTGTGCGTGCTTGTGTAGTTCTGCATCGAGCACGTACACCAGACCGATGACGACGCCCGGCAACAGCATTGCGCTGGTGGATCCACCGAGCACTCCGCGCTGCAGTCCGCTGCCGAAGTAGACGGCTGCAATTGGAGTCAGGGCGACGAGCATCATTAAGGCTCCACCGAGCAATTCGTCGTGGTATCGAGCGAAAGCATTCAGCCCGAACACCACGCCGAACGTGGCTATTGCCTCGACCGGTCCAGTGCGGAATAAGAAATCACGCCACTCGTGTGGCCACACGGCTTGAGATGCCGCGACAATCATTGAGATTGCAGAGAGTGCGATGAGTGGTGTGCGCATTTGTGTTGGGTAGCGCCAAGCCAAAAGCCCGAGGGCAACCGTGGGCAGTACCCATGCCGCGGTCATTCCTGCGGCGACCCAGCCACCTGGATCTTCAAATGCGTAACCTGAAATAAAGGCAGCTGCGAGAACTGCGAATCCATTAAGGATGTAAAAAGCAACCTTGCGCATGACGCCTCCTTGCTCGCCTCAATTGTGCGCCGATGTTGCTCGCGGATACGAGAGTCAAACGGCACTGATTGAGCGATGTTTCGCCTGAGATTCAACTGAGATTTGGCGGTCGGCCACACACTCGGGCTGTTGGGCAATAATGCCCATATGCGCATTTTGTTTATCGGTGGTACTCGTTTCGTTGGACTTCATATGGCTCGTCAGGCGATTGAGCGTGGCCATGAGGTCACGGTGTTTCATCGCTCTGAGCGCGACATCGCCGGACTTGAATCGGCACAGCATGTTTATGGCGATCGCGATTCAGATTTGAGCGGACTCGCTGTCGGCGAGTGGGATGTCGTGATCGACGCCTGCGCTTATCGCCCAGCACAGATCGATGTGTTGGCGCGTGCACTCGAGGGTCGCGTCGGCAAGTTCGTTTTCATCTCGACGATTTCGGTGCATGATGCCGAGATTCCCGCTGGTTCGGATGAGTCAGCTGCGCTGGCCGACACGTCCATGATTGAGGATCTTGATTCGTTGACGACAGTCGTCGACAGCGCCACGTATGGCCCGCTCAAAGTGCTGTGCGAAGCCGCGACACTTCGCCACTATCCAGATGCGCTCATGATTCGACCGACGTACATCATTGGACCAGACGATTACACCGATCGATTCACTAAGTATGTGCACTTGATTCGCTCTGGTGGCGTGGTCGATGTGCCAGAACCTCGCACCGCACCGTGGCAGTACATCGACGTGCGTGATCTCGCGGCGTTTACTCTGGACGCGATTGATGCAGGTTTGAGTGGACCGTTCCACGTAGCTGCACCGGCAGGTGGCACGACTTATGAATTAATGCTGAACGCGATCGTCGATGAGACTGGCGAAGGCGCAGCTGCACTCAACTGGATTTCTGTCGAAGACGCTGCGGCCCGCGACACGGTGTTTCCGTTCTGGGCCGGCGGCCGCGACTTAGGCATGCTGCGCTTGAGTGCTGCCCGCGCAACTGCTGCCGGCTTGAAGAGCCGACCGCTCGTAGATTCAATTCGCAGCGTCTAGAGCAGCAAGTCGCTGCATCATCGGTGGATGCGAGTAGTGGACTTTGACGTACAGCGGATGCGGATTGAGGTTCGACAACGCATCCGTTGAAATCTTGGCGAGGCCACTGCGAAGTTGGCCGGCTGCATACGTCGACGTCGAGAACTCATCGGCATCGAACTCATTGCGCCGCGAGTAGCTCATCGACACCATGCTCACGAGCATGCTGAGTGGCGACAGCAAGAGAGCAAACGCCATCGCGCCGAGATGGAACGATGCTGTATCGCCACCGAGTGCAATCGACAGTGCATCGAAGTTGAGTGCGAAGCCAAGCATCGCCATGATGATGAAAGTCTGCGCCAGGCTCATGTACAGCATGCTGAAAATGTGCTTGCGCTTGTAGTGACCGACCTCGTGTGCGAGCACCGCTACCACTTCTTCGACCGTGAGCTTTTCGATCAGGGTGTCGAAAAGCACGATTGTCTTCGCGCGACCCATGCCCGCGAAATACGCGTTGGCCTTGGTGCTGCGCTTACTGCCGTCCATGACGAACAGGCGGCCGATTTCGTAACCCTGGCTTTGGCAGTACGCGACAATCGCATCGCGGAGTTCGCCTTCAGGGAGCTCGGTTAGCTTGTTAAAGAGTGGAGTGATCACCGTCGTGCCCCACGCGAACATCACAAGCGAAAACGCGGTGAACGTCAGCCAGCCCGCGAACCAGAAGTTGGTGCCGAGTGCGTCGTAGAGCTTGGCGATGACACCGACTAGCAGACCCATGATGACGCCGCTGATGAGCAGGCCTTTGATCTTGTCGGTGATGAACGTCGCCGGTGTGGTCTTGTTGAATCCGAACTTCGCCTCGATGACGAACGTGCCATAGGCCGAGAACGGCAATGATGCGAGAGAGCTCAGGAGTCCGAGTAGCAAGAAGAAGCCGATGGTGACAAAGGTTTCGTTGTCGGTGTAGCTGCGCACGAAGCGATCGAGCACTCCCGCCCAACCGAATCCAAGCGCTGCCACGGTGATGAGCGTGGTGACGAGTCCGTCGATGACGCCGAAGCGGTACTTGGCTTCTTCATACCGCAGCGACTTCGCGCGCTCCTCTACGTCGTAGAGGTCCGCGAACTCCGCCGGCACTGGCAGTGCGCTGTGTTTGAGATTGAGGCGGTCGAGCCACGCATCGAATGCCCACGAGCCGATGACCAAAACAATCAGTAGCCACTGAAGGGTGGTGGCGGTTGAGTCGGTGTTCACAGTTCCTCAATCTGCGTGCGGATGTGCACGGCGTCTTGTTCGTTGGTTTCCTCGGCGAGGGTGGCGATGGCGAGTTCGCGGTAGCGGTTGAGTTCGGGGGTGTTGCCGGCTGCCTTGTGGGCGCGAGCCAATCCCTCGTACATGCTCGCAAGCATCCACGCGGGTTCGGTGTCTGCCGTTTGGGCCTGAGCAAGCTCCGCCCATTCGACGGCGAGAGCGCCCTGGCCGGTCGTCGCGTACGCGCGGCTCACCATCCAATCGGCGATTGCGAACTGACGTGGACCGCCGACCTGAAGCCAGTGGTAGCGCGAGGTGAATGCGCACATCACGAGCTCGCGGTCAGCTTCGG
>JBDLPZ010000083.1:0-5764 GCA_039800825.1 Actinomycetota bacterium | reverse complement strand
TTTGGTAAGCGAGCAGATTGCCTTCTTTGGATGGCTGCCAACTATCGAGGGTCGTCGCGCCGGCTGGGTCGATAGCGACAACATCGACTAGCGCACGCTCAGTTCCGTCTGGATCGACGGTGTAGAGGACTGCGTGCTCTTGGCCGGCGGTGCGACGCATAAAGAACTGACGCTGACCGCGCCAGTAGGGCGCACTGATCATGCCTGAGGACAAGAACTCACTCAGTCGCTTTTCCCAGTGCCCACGCGTATCCCATGTCGCCTGCTGCTCCGCAAACAGAGCCTGCTGCGCCTGGGCCCATTCGCGGGTTTCATCTGAGCTCACATCTTCGAGCCAGCGATAAGGATCTGGGACCTCGCGACCGTGGATGGTTTCAATCAGGTCAAGACGGGTTGCTTTGGGGTAGTCAGTCATAGCCACACACGGGAGACTAAGACCCTGAGGGTCTAACCTTCGCCTGCCCTGCCCGCGACTGCTCGCATTTGGAGGAAATTGTGTCTGTCTCGAGTGAGACTTGGCCCGCTGCTAGCCCGGAGGTCGTCGAGCTTGCTCACGCCTGCGGCGTCGCGACTGAGTACTGGGATCAGCAGGGCAATCACAAGATCATCTCAGCAGCCACCCTCGAGAAGGTGCTTGCGGCCCTCAATGTCGACGTCACGACGGCACAAGGCCGGGCAAAGGCCTGGGACCGTCTCAACAACGGCCCATGGCGCGAGATGCTGCCGAGCGTCGTCATCGCACGGCAGGGTCATTACAAGGACGTGCAGATTCACGTTCCAGACGGCAGTTCCATCATCGCGTGGGTCGATCTCGAATCAGGCGGCCGTGTGCCGCTTCCACAGGTAGATCGCTACGTCCCGCCGCGCATGATTGATGATGTTCTCATCGGCGAAGCGACCTTCTCAATTCCGACAGATTTGCCACTGGGCTGGCACAGCATTCAGGCGACTAACGAAGATGCAGACGGCGAAACCACCATTGGCACCTGCGTGCTCGTGGTCACCCCTGGTTACTTGCAGCTGCCGGAGAAAATGCGCGATCGTCGCACATGGGGCCTCATGGCTCAGCTCTACGCGACCCGCTCTCGCAACTCATGGGGACTCGGCGATCTCGGCGATCTCAGCAGTCTCGCAGAATGGGGCGGCAAGAAGGGTGCGGGCTTCGTCCTCGTCAATCCGATGCACGCTGCTGAAGTGTCGCCGCCGATGGCGCCTTCGCCATACCTTCCAGCGACTCGTCGCTACTTCAATCCAATCTTCTTGCACATCGAGTCGATTCCCGAGTACGCAAAGCTCGGTGGCGCGGCCAAGAAGAAAGTCGATGGCTTCGCCGAAGAACTTAAGAAGCTCAACCTCACCGCAGACTTGCTCGATCGAGATCGAGTGTGGGCAGCAAAGAAGGCATCACTTGAGTTGATGCTCGCCGATGATCTTTCGACCACGCGCCAAACGGCATTCGATGCCTATTGCGCCAAGGAAGGCGACGGCTTAACGCAGTTCGCCAAGTGGTGTGCGTTTGCGGAGAAGTGGGGAATCAGTTCTGGAACCTGGCCAGAAGGAATTCGTCGCCCTGATGGCAAGGACGTCGCGAAGTACACGGCTGAGTTCGCAGACCGCATTGATTTCTATGAGAAGTTGCAGTGGCTTCTCGATGAGCAGTTCGCTGCTGCACAGGCATCCGCGCAGGCAAGCGGTATGGCTGCTGGCATTGTGCACGACCTCGCCGTTGGCGTTCACCCAGAGGGTGCAGACGCATGGGCACTTCAGGACGTGCTGGCTCAGCGCGTCTCCGTCGGCGCGCCACCCGATGCGTTTAATCAGCAAGGCCAAGATTGGTCGCAGCCACCATGGCGTCCAGACGCACTGGTGTCCGCGGCCTACAAGCCTTACCGCGACATGCTGCGCACGATTCTTCGTCACTCTGGCGGCATCCGCGTCGACCACGCATTGGGTCTTTTCCGCTTGTGGTGGATTCCAAACGGCATGAGTGCTGCCTCAGGCACATTCGTTAAGTACGACCACGAAGCTCTCGTCGGCATCTTGGCACTCGAGGCCCATCGCGCCGGCGCATTCGTCGTGGGCGAAGACCTCGGCACCGTCGAGCCATGGATTGTCGAATACCTCGGTCAGCGTGGCATTGCAGGCACGTCGATTCTGTGGTTTGAGTCCGACGAGACCGGCGGCCCGCTGTCACCTGAACGTTGGCGTCAGTTGTGCCTTGGCACTGTCACGGTTCACGACATTCCGCCGACCGCGGGCTTTATCGACGGCGAGCACATTCGCATGCGCGAAAGCCTCGGGCTGCTCGAGCGTCCCGTCGAAGAAGAGTGGGCCGATCACCGCCGTTCGCAGGCTCAATGGGATGCACTGCTTCGAAGCCGCGGATTCCTCGATGAGACTTCGTGGACTCGCAAAGTCACGGTGCAGCAGCAGGTCGAAGGCCTTCACCGCGTCTTGGCTCACACTCCGTGCCGTCTGCTGGCCGTGGCCGTTCCTGACCTCGTGGGAGACACGCGGGCACAGAACCAGCCAGGCACGGATCAGGAGTATCCAAACTGGCGCGTCCCCACCTGCCATGCTGATGGAACACCTCTCTTGATTGAGGAGTTCACCGAGAACTTCGCAGTGGCGGAGCGGGCTGACCGGCTCATCGCAGCGGTGACCCACCGCCGCCACTGGTAAACCGAACTCTCGAGACCCTTGGATAGGCTGCACCCATGCATTCTGTAACTCGTCGAATCGCCGCTGCTGTCTTCGCGTCAGCAGCCTCAACTGTTGCCTTCGCTACCGCTGCTTTGGCTTACACCACGGACGCGGGCGAAGAAGCCGGCCCAGGAATGTCAGTGCTCGAAACCGTTCTCTGGTTCGTTGGTTTGCCTGGCGCCATCATCGGTGTCGTGTGGTTCCTCTGGTCAATCCCATCGTGGCGCCGCACGTCTGCACCAGCCACTGGTGACAATTGGAATCCAAAGTCGTCATCTGAACTGGTTCAGAAGTAATCAATTACTTAAAGTTGAAGGGCGGGAGCTGAAGCTCCCGCCCTTCAACGTTTGTGGACGACCAAAGCAAACCTGCACAGAAATCTGTATATTTTTTCTATGAGCTCAACCCACCTTTCTGTGACTGCCGCTTCCGCCCGAGGGGTGGCTGGCCTGCTGAAATCCGCTGAGGCTGGCGAGGACATTGTCATTGCGCGGCACGGTGAGCCAGTAGCCGCGATTGTCAGCATGACTCGGATTCATGAGATCCGAGAACTTGAATCAGATCTAAGAGATGCGGCGTTACTGCTGTCCCGCATTACAACTGACTCGGGAAGCCGCACCAGCCTTGACGAAGTAATCGAGGCGTTCGGCTTCTCTCGCGCAGAGCTCGAAGCGCAAATATCGATGGAGCCACAGGACTGAGAATTGGAGTCCGGGATGGAAACTCCAGGGCAAGGTGACTTCGAACGCACGGTGGAGATCCGGCTTACGGCGGCAGCAGTAGATGATCTGCGCATCCTCGCAAAAAGCGATCCGCAGTTATTGCGAACAGCGCTCATGAAGATGCTCATTTTGGAGCGAAATCCGATGGCTGGCGAGCCTCTCAGTGGCCGATTGATGACTTTTCGAAAACTGAAGTTTGGTAAGCGGGGTCATCGGATTATTTGGCGAAGCCACGAAGAACAAGAAGGCCTTATCGTCATTGACGTCGCAATCATCTGGGCCGTCGGAGCTCGAAGCGACGAGGCCGTCTACAAAGAGATGATGCAGCGAGTGTCAGTGCTCCCGCAGAGTCCAGCATCAACCACGTTGAAGGAAGTCGTAGGTCGACTCGGTCGCGCCGTTTCCGGAATCGAGTCACTATTCGAAAAGTCAGTCACCAACGCAGAAGTCTTGCCTGACTGGCTTCTGTCGCGGCTAGTAGATGATGTCGGGCTTCATCTGCAGGATGCGCAATCTCTGACCAAGTCGCAGGCACTGGATGTGTGGACGCACTGGGCGTCCAAGCCGAAAGACTTGAAGGGCGGGAGCTGATGCTCCCGCCCTTCAACATTTGTTCAGAGTGATGACTACTTGTCCGCCGCCTGCGCCTTAAGCGAACGAACGAGTGAGTCGCGCCCTTCGCCGACGAGTCGTTTGCAACCGTAGGGCACTTCGACGTTGGCCAAGAATGCATTCGCCTGGTCGACGGTGCTCTGCGAGATCTGCAATGCAGGGAACAAGCCAGTCGTGACGGTCTGCGCAATCTCGTTGCTGCGCGTTGCCCACAGTTGTGGCAGCGCATCGAAGTACGCATCCTTGAATGAGGCCACGAGTTCGCCCTGATCCATGCCCATGAATCCGCCGACTGTGGCGGTCAAGACTTCGTTGGAGAGATCTGAATTGAAGATCGCATCCCACGCGGCGCGCTTCGCTTCAATCGTTGGCATTGCCGCACGTGCAGCTGCGGCGTTACGCGCACCAGCGGCCGTGACATCGTTAGCTGCCTCAGCATCAATCTGCTCGAGCGATGCATTGCCAGTCGCGGCGAGGCGACCGAGCAACATCCAGCGGAAGTCCGCATCGACTTTGATTCCATCAATCGTGACCGAACCGTCGAGCAGACCTTTAACCACAGTGAGTTGTTCATCGGTACGAGCAGTAGCGACGAAGTTCTTGGCTGATGCGAACTGTGCGTCCGAGCCGACCGGCAACGTCTTCGTCCAGTTGAGGTAAGCATCTGCAAGCTTGATGAGGTTGGCTTCGCGGTTCTCTGGTGCCGAGTAGAAGTAAGCGGCGGTGCGAGCCTGAACCAGGATGCGCTGGATGACAGGAATAAATGGTTCGCTGCTCATCGCACCGATGACCAGGTCAATGAAGTCGGTCGTGCTCATGTCGGCATCGCGAGCCATGTCCCACGCTGCAGTCCACAGCAGTGCACGCGAGAGCGAGTTCTTAAGTTCGCCGAGGTGCGCGACCGCGGTCTTGAGGCTGCGCTCATCGAGACGAATCTTCGCGAACGTGAGGTCATCGTCATTGAGCAGCAGGAGGTCAGGCTGCTTCAGGCCAATGAGTTCAGCGATATCGGTGCGCGCGCCTTCGACGTCGACTTCGATGCGATGAATCCGCTCGAGACCGTTGTCGGTGACGTTGTACAAGCCGATTGCCATGCGGTGCTTGCGCAGTTCGGGTGACAAGCCGGCTGGTTCGGCAGGTGGCTCCTGGATGACGGTGACGCGGCTGTAGTTGCCGTGTTCGTCGACTGCGACGTCAGGACGCATCAAGTTGACGCCCGCGGTCTGAAGCCAGGATGAGGTGAACGACGACAAATCGCGACCGCTTGCGGCCTCGAGCTCGGCGAGCAGGTCCTTGAGTTCAGTGTTACCCCACGCGTACTTCTTGAAGTACTGACTCAAGCCGGCGAGGAAGTCCTTCTCGCCAACGAAGGCGACAAGCTGACGAAGGCTCGAAGCGCCCTTTGCGTACGTGATGCCGTCGAAGTTCACCTCGACGGTGTCGAGGTCGACCATGTCAGTCGACACAGGATGCGTGCCCGACATCTGGTCTTCGCGGTACGCCCAGAGCTTGCGGTCGACCAAGAACGAAGTCCACGCCTGGTCGAAGCGGGTGCCGATGTTGTTGGCGTAGTACGAGGCCCACTCGGCAAATGATTCGTTGAGCCAGATGTCATCCCACCACGTCATCGTGACGAGATTGCCGAACCACATGTGTGCGAGTTCGTGGAGAATCGTGTTGCTGCGGAACTCGCGCTCGTGATCGGTAGCGCGGCCGCGGTAGATGAC
>JBDLPZ010000082.1:0-3238 GCA_039800825.1 Actinomycetota bacterium | reverse complement strand
GCAGGCCCTGCAACGAGGGTGCTGATTGCAGACCACACCTGGCCTTCGCCGCGGTGATCTTGCTCTGGACTCATCAGGGCGGAAGCATACTGAAAATCTGACACTCCCCTGACACGGGGATAAAGCCCTAGGAGCCTTCAGACAAGCAAATCAGGGGCTTTGTCAGGCAAATCACTCGAATGGGCATCGCGCAGGGCTGTGAGTTCAGCCACAGCGGTCGAAACGACCTCATCCTGGAGCTCCAGCGCGACCTCGTAACGGTTCAGACTGAAGTACACCGACGCAGCCAAAGCCAAGGTCGCGGCGCTCGGCTGACCCTGCGCCTTCTGGGCCTTGGACAGCGCCACGTACATCCGGCCATGAAGGTCGGTCAGAGGCTCAGCCGCGACCGCCCCCAGCATCGACGGTGCTCGGTCGATCACGTCAGCCCACGACTCTGACTGCACCAGAGCCTCGAGCTCGAGAGCGACTCGACGGTGGCCAATCGTCACTTGCTGTTCAGCGGTTGCAGCATTGAACCCCAGTTCGATCAGTTCGCTGTGAGCCTCGTCGATCGACGTGAAGGTGCCCAGCATCGACTGCGCCTCGAACATGTCCAATGCAGCAATCGCCATCTCCGTGGCATCGGTGTAGTCGGCTCCGACAGAGAAGTGATAGCTCAGCATCAACTTGGCGGCGCGCTCGACGTTAAGCCAGTCGAGCTGCTCGCGCGCAATCGGCACCAACACCGCTGCTGCGATCGTCTGATCGAAACCTTCGAATGTATCGACCGAGTCGAACAACGTCAGTGCCTTGAGCGCTGTCTCATAGGCGAGCTCAGGACGCTCGGTCTGACGGTAGATGTTGGACATCCATGCGTTGCACGATCCCATCGCAGCGAAGTCGTCGTGATGCGCAGCGACTTCGTACGCGCGGGTCAGCACTCGCTCGGCCGGCGCAAAGTCATCTGCCATGTCGTATGCCTTCGCCAAACGAAGACCCTGATACACAATCATCTTGCGCGAATCCGCAGCGAGAGCGAGTTCATACGCATCCTTAAACACTGCGAGTGCGCGTTCGTTGTCTTCGAGCGCGTCGTAACAATCACCACGCTGCATATCTGTGGCGATAATGCGATGAACTGCGTGGTGCTCTTTCCACAGCTTGCGCACTGATTCCAACACAGCGAGTGCTTCGGTATAGCGCTCAAGTTCAATCAGCGCAGAGGCGCGCGCTGCCAACAACTCAGCGAGCAAATGTTCATGCTCAGAAATCTGCGCGTAGGTCTCCCCCTCTTCGCAGATGCGTACGACGTCTTCGTACTTCGACTGCTTCTCCAGCCCATCGACAGCATGACGAATCGCGTTGGCCGCTGAGTTCTCATCGCTTTCGCTCAGGTAGAAAGGAACCGACTTGAGATAGGCCTCAGCCGACTCTTCATATCGATCGAGTGCATACGAACAGATACCAACGCGGAACCATGCTTCGCCCTGCACGCGTGAATCCTGAAGTTGTTCACCAATCTGAACTGCCTGCTCGCACACCGCGACAGAGTCTGTATACGAGCGCTGCTCCAAAAGCCGGCGCGATAACACCAACGCGGTGTCAGCCTTTTCGGCCATCTCCGTCTCGTTAAGTCGCTCCCACAGATCGTTGATCGAGAGCTCAGACAGGTCATCAAAATTCATGGCATCCCCTTTGGAATTCGCTGAGGACGCGAAGATAGATATGCCCACTGACATTTGGTCAGGGACAAAACTCCCAGAGTTGGCTGGGCGGGTTAAGCAGGGTCGACGTACGGGACACGCGTCTTGAGGACGATCATCGCCTCGAGGACGAGCAGCCCGATCGTGCACACAAGGAAGACGCCGAAGAAGATCCCGCGGTCGAAGAAGTCCTGCCCGCGCAGCCACGCCAGCACGACGATGAGGCCAATCAGCTTGATGAGCCACGTGCCGAGCACGATCGCGCCGAGCTTCTCTGGGCCGACGGTCGCCGTCCGCAGCGCCACGATGCTCGTGAACATAAAGAACACGAACGGCAGTCCCGCGCCGAGCACCACTCCCCAGCCAGCCAGCGACTGACCGGCAGCGACCAATACGAGACCAATCGGCAACAGCACGGCACCGACGATGAGGCCGGCCTTGATGATGCGGCGCATCGGCAGCACAACAGCAGGAGACGCAGTCGTCATTGGGTCATCACCGATTCTGATCGAGGGCCGCGCGGCTTGGACGGGTCAGGTTTGCGCATCACATAGACGAGGTACGCGAAGCCAACGAGGAACAGCACCGCAACACTCTGCATCGGCAAGAACGTCAGCGACACAGCAGAGAACGAAACGAGTCCAGCCCACGCATACATCAACAGCGCGGCGCGACGCACAGAATGACCGCGCTGCAACAATCGGTGATGCAGGTGTTCCTTGTCTGGAGTAAACGGCGACTGACCGCGCCGCACACGCCGCAAGATCGCGAGGATCATGTCGAGCAGAGGCAACGCAATAACCGCCAGCGGCAACAACAGCGGCAACAACGTCGGCGCGAGTGACGTGCCTTCGAGTGCGTTGGGATCAACGCGACCGGTCAGCGTGATGATCGACGACGCGAGCAACAGGCCCAACAACATCGAGCCCGTATCGCCCATGAAGATGCGAGCGGGATTGAAGTTATGCGGCAAGAAGCCGAGGGTCATACCTGCGAGGCAGGCGCCGAGCAGCGTCGACAGCGTCGCACGCTCAAGACCGAACTGCACGGACAACCAGTATGAATACAAGAACGACGCCAACGCAGTAATACCGATGACACCGGCGGCGAGACCGTCGAGACCGTCGATGAAGTTGACGGCGTTAATCGTCACGAGGACGACAAGCACAGTGAGCAACACCGACGTCATTGGATCGAGAATCGTCGCGTTGCCCAGCGGCAGCCAAATGAAACCGACGCCCTTAAACGCGAGCCAACCGGCTGCAAGAGCCTGGCCAGCAAACTTAGTCGGCGCATCGATGTCGAACTTGTCGTCGAGTAGACCCAAAACCACAATCACAAGCGCAGCCACGAAGATTGCAGTCGCAGCACCAGTGTCATCAAACACTGCACTCATCATCTTGAGTTTGCTTGCGAGTAGCAGCGCGACTGACAGGCCGAGGAACATGGCGAGACCGCCCCAGCGCGGGGTTGGATCCTTATGCACATCGCGTTCGCGAATCGCCGTCATCGCGCCCACGCGTATAGCGAGGGCACGCACCACTGGCGTCATG
>JBDLPZ010000081.1:0-4619 GCA_039800825.1 Actinomycetota bacterium | reverse complement strand
GAAAGCAGCGAACCTGAACCACCGTGGAACACGAGGTCGAATGGCTTCTCAACACCGTACTTCGAACCGACAGTGTTCTGCAGGTCGTTAAGGATTGATGGGGTGAGAACAACGTTGCCTGGCTTGTAAACGCCGTGGACGTTACCGAAGGTTGCAGCGACCATGTAGCGACCCTTTTCGCCGAGGCCGAGGGCTTCTGCGGTTGCGAGTGCATCTTCTGGGGTCGAGAAGAGCTTTGCATCGTGCTTAGCTTCGATGCCGTCTTCTTCGCCACCGACAACGCCGATTTCGATTTCAAGAATGATGTCTGCAGCTGCGCACTTTTCGAGAAGTTCCTGCGCGATGCTGAGGTTCTGATCCATTGGAACAGCTGAGCCGTCCCACATGTGTGACTGGAACAGTGGCAGACCGGTCTTTGCGTGACGCTCCTTCGAGACATCAATCAATGGACGCATGTAGCCATCGAGCTTCTCGAGTGGGCAGTGATCGGTGTGCAGTGCAATCTGGACGTCGTACTTTTCAGCCACGACATAGGCGAACTCAGCAAGTGCGCGGGCGCCGAGGACCATGTCCTTGACGCGCTGGCCTGATGCGAATTCAGCGCCACCCCATGAGAACTGGATGATGCCGTCTGATTCAGCCTCAGCAAAACCGCGGATAGCGGCAACGATGCTGTTAGACGAAGTGACGTTGATGGCTGGGTACGCAAAGCGACCGGCCTTCGCACGATCGAGCATTTCGCGGTAGATCTCGGGGGTTGCAATTGGCATTGCGACAACCTCTCGTAAATATGAGGACTGGAAGCCACTGAGGGCGTGGATGTCACCACGCTGTGACTAGGGCGCATTGTTTCAGATGGGCCGAACAACGCGAAACGCGCATCGGCTCGTGCTCGAAGATTGAGAAAGCGGGTTAAGCGATGGCTTCTGAAATGGGCTCGATGTAGCGGAGATTGCGGACGTCTTTGCTCACGAGGCTGAGCAACACCATCACAACCGTCAGAGCTGCTGCACAAATGAGCACGGGTCGGGTGCCGAAGTTCTGGCTGAGCGGACCAGCGAGCGCAAGTCCGACTGGTCCCAGCATGACTGAGCCAAAAGCGTCATAGGCGGAGACTCGCCCGATGGCGTCCTTGGGGATGTGAGTCTGGAGAGCCGTGAACCAGAGGATCATCATGATCTCGATGCCCATTCCCCACAGGAAGGCATTGAGCATGATGATCGGCAGCGGCGATGGCCCGGCTAGCGAGAGGGTGAAGCTCGCCGCTGGGAGCGTGACCAACATGCCGGCGACCATTGGGCGAGCGGGTCGCCATTTGCTTGAGAGCACTGCGCCCGTGAGTAAGCCGACGCCCTGAGCCGCTGTGACCTGCGACCACGAGACAGCGCCGTCGAAATGGTCGCGCGCGACGACTGGTCCGAGCACGCCCTCTGTCGCTCGGATAGCTAGAACAATGAATGAAAACGCACCGACGACGTAGACGACCCACTTGTAGGACCAGAACACATTCCAACCATGCAGCAGTTCGCCGAGAACGGACTCGCTTGTGGTCGCGCGGCTAGAGGTATGGCGCAAAGTCCACACGATGGAGCCGGCTAGAAGGAAGGTCACTCCGTCGACTGCGAGAGCTACGGCGCCGCCATACGCATGGACAAGCCAACCGCCGGCAGCCGCTCCGAAAATCGTCGCGGAGTTGCTTCCGAAAGACAAGAATGAATTGGCCGTCTGCAAATGCGCTTCGTCCACGAGATCAGCTGGCAATCCTGGGTAGGCCGGATACCAAATCGCATTCAAAACACCAGTGCATGCAGACAGTGCAGCCAGCAGGAAGATTGATGGTTCATCTTGCGTGAAGAGATAGGCCTGCGCCAAGACGACAACGCTCAAGATCACATCCACCGAGGCAATAACGCGAGCCCGGCCCATGCGATCTGCAATTACGCCGCCGAGGGGCAACATCACGACGAGTGGAATAGCGCCAGCCGTCAGGACAACACTGAGAGTTGATGCGTTGCCATTGGGCAGTGCAAAGATGGCGAATGCCAGCGCAGTCGGCGACATACCATTGCCAAAGTTTGAAATAGTGCGAGCAGCGAGCAGCGATCGAAACTTGCGCTGTTTCAGCACTTCTTTGTACTGACTCACGTTAGTTCGCCTCTTGGCCGAACTCGTGCCGCCGTATCCACGCGTGCATCGCGATTGCAGCGGCGGCGCCTGCGTTAATCGAGCGCGTCGATCCAAACTGCGCGATGGAGAGACAAGCTTCTACAACTTCGCCAGCCTCTGGCGTTAGACCCGCACCTTCTTGGCCGAAAAGTAAAACGCATTCACGTGGAAGGTCATACGTCTCAATCGGCACTGATCCGGGCAGGTTGTCGATGCCGATGATGGGGAGGTTGTTGCGCTGCGCCCATGCGGCGAGTTGTTCGACGTTTTCATGATGACGAACATGCTGGTAGCGGTCGGTCACCATCGCGCCGCGACGGTTCCAGCGGCGCTTACCAACGATATGCACCTCGGCAGCCATAAACGCATTTGCGCTGCGAACGATTGAGCCAATGTTGAGGTCGTGTTCGAGATTTTCGATAGCGACATGAAATGGGAATCGATGTCGATCGAGGTCTTCGATGATCGCGTCCATCCGCCAGTAGCGATATTTGTCGACGACGTTGCGGCGGTCGCCTTCGCGCAAGAGTTCTAGATCGAGTCGAGAGTCGGTCGGCCACTCGCCTACCCAAGGGCCAACTCCAACTTCGGCACCCACTTCGGCGCCAACTTCTGTACCGACGTCCGTCGGGTCTGTTGGGTTCGTGGCGCTCATGCGCACAGCCTAGGCTTGCGATGTGAACGTCATTGCAGCTGCACTCGATAACCAGCTCGACGACCTGCTTAACAGTGCAGGTCCGTTCTTGTTTTATCTGGCCGTCTGGGGATTGATCTTCGTTGGCACGGGGCTGATGGTCGGAGTCTTCATTCCGTTCATCACTGGTGACTCGTTGCTCTTCGCGTCGGGACTCATCGCCGCCTCTTCGACGAACATCAATCCAGTCATCCTCGCCATCGGCGTCGGTATCGCGGCTTTTCTCGGTGACCAAGTCGGCTTCGTGCTCGGCCGTCACTTCGGTCGGCCGTATCTCGACAAGCGCAATGGTCCGCGTCTCAAGCTAGCGGTATCTAAGACCGAAAACTTCTACGAGAAGTACGGCTGGTCCGCTGTCGTGGTCGCGCGCTTCATGCCGTGGGCACGATCGCTCATTCCAGTCATCGCTGGCATCGGCCGCATGAATTACTACAAGTTCTTGTCGGCCAACATCGTCGGCAGTGTCGTGTGGGGCATCGGCATGACATTCGTGGGTTACTACGCGGCTCAGGTGCCAGCGGTGAAGAACGTCGCCTACATCATCGGTTTTAGTTTCATCACGGCGTCGGTTGTGGTTGGTGCGCGGACCTGGTTCGCTGATCGCCGTCAACGCCAGACTGAAGAGCGAGAGAACGCATGATGCCGATTATGTTGTTGCCCGATTGGCTCAGTGCGGAAGGCTTATTCGATCTGCTCGGCCCTTGGGCGTTGATCGGATTCACTGCCATTCTCTTTTTGGAATGCGGCCTGTTCATCGGAATGTTTTTCCCAGGCGATTCGCTTTTGTTCCTGACCGGCCTGCTCATCACCACCGGCGCGATGAGCGAACCGCTGTGGCTTGTCATCGCGATTTTCTACGTCGCAGCTGTCGCAGGCAACATTGTCGGCTATCACTTCGGTGCGGCGATTGGTCCGAATCTTCTCAATCGTCCGAACTCAAAAATTTTGCGACCCGAATACGTCACAAAGACGCATGAGTTCTTTGAAAAGCACGGCAGCCGCGCGATTGTGCTGGCGCGATTTGTGCCGATTGTGCGCACTCTGATCACTGCGGTCGCTGGCATCGCGGCAATGGACCGCAAGAAGTTTTATGTGTACTCCGCAATCGGTGCTGCGTTTTGGGTCGGCGGCGTCACCGTGCTCGGTGCGCTGCTCGGCGAAATCGAGTTTGTGCGCGCAAATCTTGAGCCAATCTTGCTCGGAATGGTTTTCGTGAGTGTGATTCCAATCGTTTTGGAGATTAGGAAAAATCGCCCGTAAGATGGTGTAAATGATTTTCACTCGGGGTGCTCGTCGATTTGCGGTCGCAGTTGCTGCGGTCGTTTCTTTTTCATTCATCGCACCTGCACAAGCCATCGTCATGGGCGACTACGTGCAACCCGGTGATTTCCCGAGCATCGTCGCGATTGCAGACAGTGCGATTTATGCCAACGAAGGCTCGTTCACTAACGCAAGTTTCTGTGCGGGTGTGCTGATTGGACCGCGACTCGTTCTGACTGCCGCGCACTGCGTCGTCGAATACCCCAAGGCGACGATGGTGCCTCGCATCAATATGCCGTCGGAACTCGTCGTCGGTGGCGGTGTGACAGGCCTCGATCAGATGAAGGGTGCGCAGGTTGCGCACGTTTTGCGAATCGATCCAAGCGGTGAGTACTTGTTCTCACTTCTGACTTCGAACGGTGACAGTTCAGTCGACGACGTCGCTATTTTGCAGATTGATGCAACGATTCCTGGTACTGCGCCAATCTCTCTCGCGACA